>NZ_JAVRBM010000010.1:0-153566 GCF_034531255.1 Nostoc sp. ChiQUE01b
GGGGAGATGAGGGAGCAGGGGGAGATGAGGGAGCAGGAGGAGATGAGGGAGCAGGGGGAGATGAGGGAGCAGGGGGAGATGAGGGAGCAGGAGGAGATGAGGGAGCAGGGGGAGATGAGGGAGCAGGGGGAGATGAGGGAGCAGGGGGCAAGGGGAGTTTTTGAGGTGGGGATTCTGTCGAGATATCAGAGTGGGGACTGGTGTTAACGGTTACTCGATTGATTGGGAGTAATTCTACCAAGCCCTTGACTAGAACAGAATTTAATTGATTACCTACGGAAACTAGCTTTTGTGTAGTGGCATTATATAAATCAAATTCACTATGATCGCGAAAAATATTATCACCTGGATCTTCGCTATTACCTAAATCTGGGACTGCATTGCCATTGACTAATAAACCACCTTGGGTATTGTTAATAATCAGATTTTGACGAAGCAGAGGTTGGGCGTTGCGAGAAAGTGCGATCGCTGTGCGATTTTCTGATAATTTGTTATTAGCGATCGTCGGCGCAGCAAAGTCACTAATTGCTATGCCTAAAGGGTTTCTTTGAAATACATTCTGCAGTACTTCTCCCTGGCTATGACCTGCCATCACTAACCCGCTAGCAGTATTTTGCACAAATATGTTATCTAAAATTGCGGGTTTGGCAGTACCAGTGGTAAACACACCTTCTCGTCCACAGTGACTCAGAGTATTGTTACTTAAAGTAGGTGCAGCCGATTCAATCCAGATACCAGTACCTTTAGCTGAGGGATTGGTGACAGTTACACCTAAAATACTGGCATTATCTACCAAGAGTAGCGTAATATTTTGTATACCAAAACTGGGACTTTGATACTCACCACTCCCAGAAATTACAATTCCTGCACCTTTGTTAGCTTCATCACCCACCACTGTCACTCCTCCAGGGATGATTAGTGGAAATACCTCACCACTAGCAGCGTTGTAAGTCCCCGACTCCAGATGAATTATCGTCAGGATTTTGGTTACTTTTAAAGCACGGGTGAGGCTTTTAAACGGACTCAACCGTGAACCAGTATTAGTATCATTCCCTGTCATAGGGTTGACATAGAGTGTGACAACGAGGGTAGAGTTCACCATTGATAGTTGAAAGTCAATTGTTTTAATTATGACAATCGTAAATAACAATACTTGTAGCAAACTTTTTTACAGTAATATCCTTGTGTATAGAAAATATATCCACCTGACTTTTCCTGACAAGCAGATCGTGTGTACACATATAGCAAGGGACTGGGAACTAGGGACTGGGGACTGGGTGAAAAGTCTTTTTGTGTCTAAGTTTTATCATCTGTTGATGTCCTAATCACCAAGGCTTGTGCTATGAGTTATAGACTCTTGTGCAACATTCCAAATTTTCATCTCAATCGCATTGTCAGCCGCAACAATCGCATTGTCAGCCGAAACAATCGCATTGTCAGCCGCAACAATCGCATTGTCAGCCGAAACAATCGCATTGTCAGCCGCAACAATCGCATTGTCAGCCAAACAATCGCATTGTCAGTCAAAACAATGGCATTGTCAGTCAAAACAATGCCATTGCAACTCCAAAAGACTTGTGTGTAAAGTGTAGCGCCTGTAGGAAGGAGATTAAGGGGAGATCCCATCGCCCTTAGTGCTTCCCCAAGTCGAGCATCTGGCGTGTGGGGTTCTGCGGGTTTAATTAAGTAATCAAACAAACATAATACAGCCTATATCAGGTAAATGAAGTACACGCATAGGGAACATGGCTCATTGGTGTCAACTTAACGTAAATAGGACTTACGCAAAACATAACGAAAGTAGCGGTAATTCATGAATTACCGCTACGCAATAATCAGGTTTTCAGGCACATCTTGCGTAAGTCCTGGTAAAAACCAGTCTAGACATAGCTTTGAGAGATTGTCCTGTTTGGGTTAATATATTAGACATCTGGTGAAATGACGCAGGCACAATTCATGAATTGTGCCTACCAAGGATTTCGGGCAACGCAGAATTAATTTTCACTCCTATGTCTATTAAGTTAGCAACCCAGAAACCATGCTCTGTATAGAAACGAGATTAAACATTCTCATCAAGAATAGTTCCTTCTATATTGGCTCCATCCAAATTGGCTCCGCTCAAATTTGTCTGGCTCAAATCTGCTTGAGTGAGATTTGCCTGGGATAAGTCAGCTACAGTTAAATCTGCACCACTTAAATCCGCTCCATCTAGATTCGCTGCTATCAAGTTTGCTTCCTGCAAATCCGCCTCACTCAATTTAGTTTCAATCAATTTAGCAACCGTCAAATCAGCGTGACTCAAATTAGCTCCATCTAAAATTGCTCCATCTAAAATTGCTCCATCCAAAATAGCTTTGCTTAAGTTGCTATTACTGAGATCCGCATTGCTCAAATCTGCTCCATTTAAGTCCGCTTCAATCAAACTGGCGTGGGTTAAATTAGCGTGACTCAGATTAGCTCCATCTAAAATTGCTCGATCTAAAATTACGCCACTGAGATCGGCTTCCCTTAAGTTGGCCTCGCTCAAGTTGACACTAGTAAAGTCTCTGACACCTGCGGCATAGTTTTTCAGGAGTTGATCTGCTTTCATATCTGTCACTGGGCTAAGGAACGTTTAACTAATTCGTAATACTCGCCAAAGGCGAGAAGCAAGCTACGTAATTCGTAATTCGTAATTTTTGAGTGTAATTGCCTTTTATATATACGTGGCTTTATTTCAGTTTGGGTCTAAATAAGAGTCTGAAACAGTCTTTATTACGAATTACGTTAGCGCAGCAGTAGCGAGTCTGCAAGCGTCATTATCAATTACGAATAATTTTGAACTATCTAGACAGTAAATCCCCAGTACGCGCCACGGAGGATTACGGTGATGAATCAAACTAGAGTAAACATTGAATCACCTTTATCTAGATTAGCTATTCTTAATTACTGGCGCTACTACCTAGAGTTGTGAGTTAATTTCATACTTGAGATGGATGTTGCTCGCTTTAAAAATTTAAGCATTAGTGCAAAGCGATCGCTATACTCAATAGTTCATGTTTCCCCACCAACCACTACATCTCGAATTCGGAGGCTAGGGCCACCACAACCTACTGACAAGCCATTTTGCCCTCCCTTACCACAACCGCCAGATTCATCCCAGTAAAAATCATTACCAAGTGCCTCAATATCCGCTAAAGTTTGGAATACATTTCCTGAAAGCGTCACATCCCGGACAGGTTCAGCAATTTTGCCGTTTCTAATCATCCACGCTTCCCCAGCACTAAAGGTGAACATTTCCCCATTCGTCATCCCACCCAACCAATTACGAGCATAAACTCCTTCTTTGATATCGGTGAATAAGTCTGCGACTGGTGTTTTACCCCGTTCAATCCAGGTATTTGTCATCCGCACAATGGGAGTAAAGTGATAGTTGAGACAGCGGGCGTTACCCGTAGGCGCTTCCTCCAATTTGCCAGCAGTTTCACGAGAATGTAAACGTCCCACTAAAACTCCATCTTTAATTAGTTGAGTAGTAGTGGCAGGTGTACCTTCATCATCATAAAAATAGCTACCGCGATGTCCCTCTGGAGCCGCACCATCAAAAATTTGCAGTTCTTCTGGGCCAAACCGCCGTCCGATGGTCATAACTTCCAGCAGATCGGGGTTTTCGTAAGCCATATCAGCCTCAGAAAGATGTCCGAAGGCTTCGTGGACGAATAAACCCGTGAGTATTGGGTCAATGACCACAGTGTAAGTATTACCTTTGACTGGTGGTAGAGATAAAGCGGCGATCGCTCTTTGGGCTGCACCTTTTACCTGTTCATCCAAACCAGTTAAATCTTCGTAAGCTTTGCGAGAGCCAGTAGTTTCCCGTCCAGTTTGTACGGTTTCGCCATTTCTGGCGGTGGCGGCAAAGCGCATTTCCATATCCACCCAAGATTGCTCGATTAAAGTACCTTCGGAAGTAGCAATGATCACTTTTTGGGCGCTGTCACCATAACGCACCGAGGTAGTGGTAATTCGGCGATCAACGCTTTTAAGCAATTGGGCATAGCGATCGCACAATTGTTTTTTCTGGGAGAGTGGGATATTTCGGGGGTCAGTACCTTTTAGGGGTAGAATGCATACTGCTTGCACCGGGTCAATGGGTGCAAGTAAAGTTTCTTCATCACCAACCATCCGCGCAGCTGCGATCGCTTCTTCTATGCGATCCTTGATTGTCGCCAGTTGGTTAAAGCAGCTCAACCCCCATCCGCCTTTATAACAAGCGCAAATATGTCCACCAATGGAGATACCAACGCTTAGGGTTTCTACCTTGTCACCACGCAACAAGATATCAGTCCCTTCTGCTTCTTCAAGGCGAATCATCAGATAATCTACACGCCCACAGTAGCGGGCGATCAGGTCAGAAAGTAAATTTTGTGCGTCAGCAAGTGTAGTCGGCATTTCCAATTAGTAACAATGACTAACTGCATTTATTTTGCAATTATTTGGGGAATTTCTGCTAATCATTATTATGAGGAGATTGCGTACTATAGGACTCATATTTGATTGCGTGAAAAAAATCAGTACACCTTTATTCCTTCTTCCCAGTCCCCAGTCCCTAGTCTCTACGAGTAATTCACCGAATCAAATCGGATTGCTATAGGGGAAATGAGGAAGTGGAAAATCCGTCATAATTAATAATTAGCGATACTTCCAAAATCATTATAAATTTGTTTGAGTTACTGCTGTTCTGTATCAATCAGAATTTCCAGGGGTAACTAATTAGAAAATAAGTCAAAAATATTCTTAATAATAAGCTTTACCAATCAATGCCAGTAAAAAGCCCTCAAGCAAAGATGAGGGCTAGGCAGTTTTTTTGCTAGAGATATCAGCTCAATTCCTTCTAAGCACGAGCACGCGTAATCTGAGTAGTATCAAAGTCTTGTAGCCGAGTCATATTTCCACTGTTCTTATCAACACTATACACAGCATTAGGTGTCTCATATCTCATAGCTCCAAAAGCAAGGAGTTGACCTGTTGCAGAGCAAACTAAGCTTTGTAAGCCATTATTCCATGCTCGACCATTAACTTTCAGTTGTCCTAATCTGATGGGCTTTTTTTGATTTGGATCTACCTGCACCAAGGTTGTATCACCATACTCACCAACTATAGAGGTATAAAGTATTCCATCTGGGCACTCAGCTAAATTGCTAACCCGCTCATCGTCCAGGAATTTAATCTTACTAATAGGACTTATCTCTCCTGTTTGAAGGTTAATATCTACCAATCTGATCGGTGGTGTACCGTTCTTCTTACCTACTAGGCCAATGAGTCGCCCATCATTAGTACCTAGCAAGCTCCCAAGCTGTTGATTTTGTTTAAGTCCTGAGACTATCAAAGTTTTTGCAGGTGTACTCAAAAATGTAATGCGAGTAGGTGTCGCCTGTCTCCGACTAAGCGCAACTGGAGTAATGGCTACAATAAGTGTGCCATCGCTTAAAGAGGTAAAACCACTCAATATCTCATTAGGCTCTAATAGAGGTGTACTTTTATCCATAAGTACCTGAGCCTTTCCTGTAACTAAGGATTGCAAAACTAGACCTACAGGCTTAATATCTGTGCGAATACCTGTGCTTACACTGTTTAGGGCAGTGTTCTCTACTAATTCAGTGGTGTTTACCTCTGTAACAGCCGTTTGGTCAGTAATAACCATCGGGCTAGAACCTATACCGACAATATTTACACTTGGTGTTTCTGCCAAGGCTTTTTTGGTTAGATAACTAAGTCCAGATACTACAGTTCCAGCAAGTGCCAACTGTCCAAACTGTCGACGTGATAGCTTGTAATTCATATTTTCCTTCCTAGAATTAATGACTTTTATCAAACAGAATTCAGGAGTCAGAATTCAGAATTAATTTTCTACGACTGGCGGATAGCGCAGCGTAAAGCCTTCTCTTCTCTTTCAGAGACGCTAACGCGAACGAGAGGCAACGCCTTCGGCATAGCTTCGCTTAGAGCGAGTCCGCGAGCGTCTGAATAACCGGCGTTTTTGCACCCCCACTAAATCTATAATTTAGTGGTGCAACAATCGAGTGGCGGGTTTGAATCCCCCACGAGAGTGATTCTGACTCCTTGGCGGAGCGTCTCCGGCTCGGCTCCTGAATTCTGACTTTTGAATTCTTCTTCAATAGGTAGCAGTGCGAACATAAACAGATAAGGCTAATATATTTGCATCCAGGTTGCTACTGAGGGTGTTCCATTGTTGTCACTAATAAAAAGCATGTACCAGCCTGGGGGTGCGATGTTTCGATTGTTTACTACCGTGGCCTTAAGAGAAGTAGCGTTTCTAGAAATAATGGGTGCATCCACTAACCTTTGTTCTGTATCGCAAGAATGAGTAGTTGCCATTGGTCTAATCAGACTAACCCATTTAATATTCGCAGCCTGGGGTGTCTGAATCGTAAATTGCTGCCCGTAGGTCACTATTTGAGGAGCGCTCTGAATAACTGGTCGCGATCGCGACATATACGCAGGACTGTAGATTTCTAATCGCAGTTCATTGACCCTCCGTTGAGGGTTCCCCCCAGCTGTGACGACCCTACCATCTGGTAACAGCAAGGCTATCGAGTGATATACGCGGGGGACATTTTGTTTAGCTACTACTGTCCAGGTATTTGTAGCTGGATTGTAGATTTCTGCTGGCAGCATTGATTGTGTTGTGTCCTCATTCATTTTGCTACCATTGCAAACAAACACTGTGCGATCGGGCAACAAAACTGCGCTGTGATGCATTCGGGCATAGTTTAAAGACTTTGCTGCTACGTAAGTTGGATTACTAGCTTTTAAATCGACAATATTTACCCTCTTTGTTGCTGTCTTACCACTACCTCCACCGAGAATCATCACCTTTTGATCTTGTGCAGGTGGTAAAAGCAGACTAGCAGCTTGATCGCCAAAAGCTATGTCTTGCAGCCCTGTCACCACTGTTTCTGTAATGGATTGTGTAAATGTCTCTGGCAGGGTTAATATCCTTGGTGTGACTCCAGTGCCACCCATCTGAGCACCTGAATAAAAAATTTTTCCACTACTTAGTAGAAATAGATGCGCGTATGCTGGTAAAGGACTAGTTGTTGGAAAAGCGTTCCAACCATTTGCAAAGAAAGCAGAATAAATTTCTGGTTGTCTATTGAGCTTGCCATCTTTATCCGGCCCAGACACTGCTAAGACTCGACCGCTGCCTAGTGTTAACACAGTAGGATACCAGCGACCATTATTCATTGATAGTATCTTGATCCATTTCTCAGCAATCGGATCAAACATCAGAGCATAGGGTGAACCATAAAATGGGTCATAGCGCAAAGTTCCACCTGCAACCAGTAACAGACCATCAGAGCGGAAGGAGTGACCAGCGCAAAAAATGTCCATAGGTTGATTGTTACTATCCAATGGAGGTGCTTGACGGGAAAAGGTTCCCTTGTTTAGATCCCAGACCACACTGTCATAGGGAGTATTTAACCGATTGGGATCGTTACCTGAGCCACAGAAAAAGAATATCTTACCAGTACGAAGTAGAGCGGCATGTATAGGTAGGATTGGAGCACTGTAGGACAATACTTGCCATTTATCTGTAGCAGTAGCCAGAGCAATCGAAGTCCCTAAATCTGTTTCCTCTTGAAGGTTAGTCTTGTTATTAGGTTGAGTCACTTTATTTACAATTATTTACTACGTGAACTTGATTTTTTGTACTTTATTTTATTAGGTTATTTCTGAATTTATATCTATACTTCTTTAGACTTATTTAGCGTTAAGATATGATGTATTTTATAATAAGGAAATGTAAAATCAGCTTTAGAATATAGTAATTGCGCTGTCAATCATCCATTCTGTAAAGCATCTAATTAAGCCTGAAATACATTGCTACTATCAATAATACTACATCTCGTTGATAAACTTTTTTCATATTTTATTTTCTCACAAAAGAAAATAAAAGTTTTTGGTTTTGCGGCCTCAATTTGTGAAAATCGAAAATCTCTACTCACTTTTGGATAATCAGATAAATTAATAAAAAGCTTGTATAGTAAGGGTTTGGTAGGTTCCAATTAGCAACATTAATTTGTGAATGTATATTAATCAAGAATAATTATCCAAGACCATCTGTATGCCTACAACTATTTAATGTGGCGGATTACTTCGGCAACTGACCAAGCTTGAGCGATCGCTCCTCTGGGTATGTGAGGTGAATCGCCATCAAAAATCTCCGAAATAGAACCAAGACAAGCGTCAAAGAAAAAGTGATCTAGCAAGGGTTGCCAATCAAAAGGCAGCGATTGTTGTGGATAAAAACGTTGCCAAGCCCGAATATATGGCCCAATCAGCCAAGTCCAAACAGTGCCTTGGTGATAAGCGCGATCGCGTTGCTGTTGATTACCTTCATATTTTCCTTTATATTCGGGATCTGCTGGATCGAGACTGCGAAGACCATAAGGTGTGAGCAAGCTGGTAGTTGCCAAATCTAATATCTGACACCCTTGCTGTTCAGAAAACCCACAATGGTGTAGCGACAGCGCCAAAACGGCATTCGGACGAATTTGAAAATTCCGGCGATCGTCCGGCTCAATAGTATCGTACAGATAACCTAGCTGAGGATTCCAGAACTTTTGCAGTGAGGTTTTCACGTGTTGTGCTTGGTTAGCATAACGTTGTGCTTGCTTAGTGAGACGTACTGATGAGCCATACTCCATTTGGCTCAAGCGCTCTGCCCACTGACTCAGCCAACATAAAGCAGAATACCACAGCGCATTGATTTCTACTGGCTTTCCGTAACGGGGAGTGACAGGATATGACTCAATTACCACATCCATCCAGGTGAGAGCTACACCACGAGCATCCCAACTAACTAGCCCATCAGTAGCATCGACCTGGATATTGAAATGTGTACCACCGACAAATGCTTTGTAGATTTGCTGTACTACAGGGAATTGCTCTGCCAAAAAATCCCAGTCTTGGGTAGCTTCTAAATAAAGTCCTAAAGTTTCAATCCACCACAATGCCGCATCAATACTGTTATAAATTGGTTCGCCATTGACATCAGGAAATGCATTCACAATCAAACCGTGGCGACAATAATGCCCAAAAGTTCGCAATACCCCTTTTGCTAGGTCAAAGCGCTGTGGAACTAGTGCCAACCCTGGTAAAGCGATTAATGTATCGCGTCCCCAATCATTAAACCAGTGATAACCAGCAATGACCGTGGGGCCTGCAATTGAGGCTCGATAGACGATAAACTGATCGCTTGCTTTGAGTAGTTGTTGCCAGATTGGGAATTGGGCATTGGGGAGCCAGTGCGTTGGGCGGCTTTGCCGACTTGAAGCAACTGGCGTCATTGGGCATTGGGGAGCCAGTGCGTTGGGCGGCTTTGCCGACTTGAAGCAACTGGCGTCATTGGGCACAAGAGGCAGAGGGGCAGAGGAGCAGAGGGGCAGAGGGGAAAAACTTACTGCTACTTCTCCTCTGCTCCCCTGCTCCCCTGCTCCCCTACCTTCCTCTCTCCATCCAAAAATCTGTGAGAGCCTTTCTTGCTCTGCCTCCAAAGTTTCTGTGAAGGTTTTGAGGGTGAGAACACTTGGTACTGAGTCGGGAAAACCGACTCGTGCTTCTAAAGTTACCGTATCTCCTGGTTGAAGTGTGACTATCAAGTAACCAGGACTGTGGAGGTCTTCCTTGTCGCCTAATCCCCGTTTTGTCTCCTCAGACAGTCTATAATCCCAATACCAAACTGCATCTGGTTGATAATTTCCTTGTGTCCAGCGCAAGTGCCAAGGTATGCCGAAGCGCCCAGAATTGATTGCTTGTAGACAGACTTGCTGTTGCCCTAGCAATTGTGAAAACTGTAATTCTTGACTAGCAGTCTGCTGGTGATGAAAGTCACGTTCTGCTATCAACAGTCGCAACCGTAAAATCGCTGTTTCAGTTCCCTCGTAGCGATACTGGATTAAAATTCGATGGCAAAATTGGGCATTGGGTATTGGGCATTGGTTATAAATTATTCTCCCCTGCCCCTGCTCCCCTGCCCCCTGCTCCCCTGCTCTCCTGCTCCCCTGCCCCCTTGTCCCCTTGTCCCCAATCCCCAAACCCCAATCCCCAATCCCTACCAAACCATAAGGCATCAACAATTGTCTGGTTAATTGCCAGTTATCTTGACCCCAAGTCCATTTGGGAACTGGATTAATATCAAAACGGCGTAGTTGTTCGTAGCCTGTTTGCTCAATCTGACCGTTACCCCAAACATTTGTCCCCAGTGCCACAACGCTCCCTAATATTTCTAAGCTAGCTTCTAGGTGCGAAAACAGCAGAGTCCTTCCAGAAGGTGGGTTTGTCGCGGCAAACAGCCAACCATGATAGGTGCGCGTGCGGACATCAGAAACTGTACCACTGGCAAAACTTCCCAAGCCGTTGGTAAGCAACCATTCTCTTGTATCTAAATCAGGCATTTGCTACTCAAAATCGTTATGAGTATGATATAGTCGTAACAGATCGTAATTAAACTGTGAGAGCGTGGATGGGTGAATTTTACTTGACCCAAATTCCAACGCTACTAAACCGATAAAGGAGAATTAGGTTAATGTCCCTTATTTACGGAACCGAAGGAAGCCTCCGCGTTGGTCAACAAGCTCCCGATTTCACAGCAACGGCTGTGGTAGATCAGGAATTTAAGACAATCAAACTTTCCGATTATCGCGGTAAGTATGTCGTCCTGTTTTTCTACCCACTAGACTTTACCTTTGTTTGTCCTACTGAAATCACAGCATTTAGCGATCGCTACGAAGAATTCAAGAAAATTAATACTGAAGTCCTTGGGGCTTCCGTTGACAGTGAATTCTCTCACCTCGCCTGGATTCAAACAGATCGTAAGTCTGGTGGCGTTGGCGACTTGAATTATCCTCTAGTCTCCGACATCAAGAAAGAAATTAGCGCCGCTTACAACGTTCTTGACCCAGCAGCAGGCATTGCCTTGCGTGGTCTGTTCATCATCGATAAAGATGGTATCATACAGCACGCCACCATTAACAATCTAGCTTTTGGTCGTAGCGTTGATGAAACCCTGCGGACATTACAAGCAATTCAGTATGTTCAGTCTCACCCTGACGAAGTTTGCCCAGCTGGTTGGCAACCTGGTGACAAGACAATGAATCCTGACCCAGTGAAGTCTAAAGTCTACTTCTCTGCTGTCTAAATTTCGTTTGCTACTAAACTCTAATCCAGCCTTTTGGAGTTGAAAGTGAAATCAATGAAAACCACAGATAAACAGAGATATGCATTAAACAATGTCAACCTCCGTCATATATCTGTGGTTTTTTTTTTATAAAATAGTATTTAAATAATCAGGGTTAAAAATATGCTGACTTCAACTGACTTTAGTGGCTTATTAAATGAGAGATTTTTCCGTAATTTTTTACCAGTTCCAGCTAGCAATGAACTTAGATTGGGAGTGGGAACGCCTGACTTCCAATTGCCAGATATTACCAACGGAACTTTAGTAAAATTGTCTGATTATAAAGGCAAGCAACCAGTGTTACTTGCCTTTACTCGCATATTTACCGAAAAGCAATATTGTCCTTTTTGTTTTCCTCACATTAAAGCTTTGAAGGAGAATTACGAACAATTCAAAAATCGCGGTATAGAAGTTTTAATGATTACTAGTACCGATGAACGGCAGAGTCAAATAGTTGTGAGAGATTTAGGCTTACAAATGCCTTTGTTGAGTGACCCCAGTTGTCAAGTGTTTCATACCTATCAAGTAGGACAAGCACTAGGAGCGCCTTTACCAGCACAATTTGTATTAGATAAAGAAGGAAAACTGCGCTATTGGCATTTATTCTCTTTTTTGGATCATAATGCTAGTGTTGAGACATTGTTAGAACAATTTAATTAAGTATAAGGTGTAAAATTGGCAATATTCTCCCCACTTATAAAGCTGTGAGGTTTTCTCATGCTGACACTTTACCACACACCGATTTCTCCCAACTCACGCCGCGTCTGGATTACTCTACTGGAAAAAGGACTTGAGTTTGAATTGGTGGAGATAAAAGTGGATGGGGAGCAGTTTCAACCAGAATTTTTGGCAATTAACCCCTTCCATCACATTCCAGTGTTGGTAGATGACGGTTTTAATGTAGTGGAATCTTTGGCAATTCTGGACTATTTAGAGGCAAAATATCCTACACCTGCGATGTTGC
The DNA here is from genome assembly GCF_034531255.1 of Nostoc sp. ChiQUE01b. Classification (NCBI taxonomy): domain Bacteria; kingdom Bacillati; phylum Cyanobacteriota; class Cyanophyceae; order Nostocales; family Nostocaceae; genus Nostoc; species Nostoc sp. ChiQUE01b. The sequence continues at coordinate 12,204 of NZ_JAVRBM010000010.1, forward strand.
CTAAAGACGCCAAGGATTTAGCGATCGCCCGCATGGTACAACTAGTAACTGTAAATGAGCTTTTGCCAGCAACCACCACCTTTCTACCTCAATTTCTCGGCTTGCCTGGAGGAGATCCAGCAAAAATCGAGAAGGCAGAGCATAGAATTGCCACAGTGCTAAAGTTTTTTGAAAATTTATTAGACGATCGCCCTTACTTTGCTAGTCACCACCTCACTCTTGCCGAGGTTGTGGCTGGGACTGTAGTCAATGTGCTGCCAAGTGTAGGCATTTCCTTAAGTGAATATCCAAAATTAAATACTTGGTGCGATCGTTTAATAACACGTCCAACGTGGCAAGCTACCGAGGCTACACTGGAGGCAATAGAAGCGTTTAAGTCTATTGTGATGGCGAGAATGGCGTCGTAAATTCACAATTAATTAATTTGGAGACGCGAAACTGCACTTTGTAGCGCTTTGCTTGGCGTCTCTAAAATCCAAAATATTCACAGCCTGAATTGGTTCAAATGACTACGGGGATTATAAGTACGTATAGCTCGGATTTTTTCATAATATTCCCGCTCTTGTTGGCTGAGGTCTTTTGGTGGAACGATCGCCACTTTCACCAACTGATCGCCGCGTCCACCCTTAGCGAGAGGCCAACCTTTGCCACGTAAACGCAGAGATTGACCAGAACGTACTCCCGCTGGTAGTTTGACATTAACTGAACCATCGGGAGTGGGTACATCAATAGACGCTCCCAGAGTAGCTTCATCTGGTGTAATTGGCACTTCGCATACCAAGTTATCGCCTTCCATTTGGAAGAACGTGTGCGGCTGAAGTTCGACTTTTAAGTATAAATCCCCCCGTTGTTGAGTCATGGGATTGATCTGACCTTTGCCCCGCACCCGTAGGCGAGTACCAGTTTTAGCCCCAGATGGGATGTTGACATCTATTGTTTCATTACCTAAACTAAAGCGCTTTTTCACACCATTAAATGCCTCAGCAAAAGTTAGAGCGATCACAGCTTCACTATCCTGGGTACTACTCGCACCTCCATCTTGAAACCCAAAATCGTTAAAGCTGCTGCTGCTAAAATGAGTTGAAGTACCTGGAGAAGTGCGGTAAGAGTAACTTCGTGATTGATTTTGTCGCCCCCCACCACGAGGGTTAGCACCACCAAAACGTCCTAGCAACTCATTAATGAACTCATCAAAGTTGCCGTATTGACTGAAGTCAAAGTTACCCATATCGGGACTAGCGCCGCCAGATGGGAAACCTTCACCAGCTTGTTTCCAATATTGACCGAATTGGTCGTATTTTTTGCGTTTATCTGGGTCTGATATAACTTCGTAGGCTTCGCTAACTTCTTTGAAACGTGCTTCTGCCTGTTTGTTGTTTGGGTTGACATCAGGGTGATATTTGCGAGCTAGTTTACGAAAGGCTTGTTTAATTTCTTCTGAACTGGCAGTCTTACTGACTCCCAAAATAGCGTAATAGTCCTTGAAGTCGGTTGCAGCCATCTACCAGCCTCCTATAGAAATTCCCGTTATGTTTATTTTGAAGATGAGAGATGTTTAATTTGCCTGGTATAGTGCCAAACAAAAAGAATATGATTTCAAATTAACAAAAAATATAGAAAATCAAGTGTGGTTCTCGCTCACCAAGGGATAGCAATTCCCGTACTCCGATTTTTCTGATAAACGGCTCAGGCTGTCTAATCCTTCTTCCCGACTTGGGGGAGCATCCCGGAGTTGACGATGCATCCGCAAAATAATTTCTTCTGGAACTTGGCGCGATCGCTTTTTATTTTGTGCCAAACACAGCCAAACTGGTGTATCTACCCAAATTCCCCTAATGTGGGTAAAGCCCAGGTTACGGGCTAAAGAAATGACTTCACGACGATGGCGGCGCTGGGCATTGGTGGCATCAAAAATAGCTATATTAGTTGTGGAAATAGCTTGCTGAAATTGCCGCTCAATTTCGCGCCAAATCAGCAGCCACGGCCCTTGAACGGCTTGGGAACCGAACAATTGCCCCCGGATGGCATCTGTAGAAATCAGTGCCATTTGGGGGCATTCTGCCAGTAATTGTTTTGCCAAAGTTGACTTCCCGCTACCTGGAAGACCAATCAATAAGATCAGTGCTGAGTGTTGAGTGCTGAGTGCTGAGTAAGAGGTTAAGAATGAGGAGTTAGAAGTTAGGAGTGAAGAGTGATTAGAAGTTTTATTCATAACTCATAACTCCTAACTCAGCACTCACAACTCAGCACTCAGCACTATTAAATGAACTGTCTCATCTAATAAAACTAGATGATTAGAAGTTTTATTCATAACTCATAACTCCTAACTCAGCACGGGCTAAACGCCCCGCTACCGCTAACACAACTCAGCACTCAGCACTATTAAATGATCGTTCCATCAGGAATTACAGCATTTTTTAGCACAACAACGATGCCACTACGGATATAAAAACCTTGACTTTCGCGGTCAGCTTCTTGGACGTTATCTTTATTGATGATTTTGACATCGTGCCCGATACTGGCGTTTTTATCAATGATGGCACCGCGAATAATCGAGTCAGTACCAATACCTACAGGAATTTCACCTTTTTCTAGGTTACATTGGCGTTCTACAAAAGGTTGGTAAAAATCTGCACCCATGAGTAAGGACTCTTCGATGACACTACCAGATTCAATTCGCGATCGCACTCCCAACACTGAATGTTGAATGCGGCAATTTTTCAAAATACAACCTTCGCCAATAATTGATTCTGTGATTTGGCATTCTAATAATTTACTTGGAGGTAAGTAACGAGCGCGGGTATAAATTGGTGCGTGTTCATCGTAGAAACTAAAAGGTGGCTGGGGCTGCTGAGTTAGGGCTAAATTGGCATGATAAAATGCTTCGATTGTTCCAATATCTTCCCAGTAGTCATCAAAAAGGTAAGCTTGAACGTTGTAATCTTTAGAGGCATCAGGAATAATTTCTTTACCGAAATCAGTCCTTTCTGTACCTTCTCTCAACAATTTGAACAAAACATCTTTTTTAAAGACATAAATCCCCATTGAAGCGATGTAGGGCTGTTGCTGGGCTTGTTCTTTTGATAATCCCAGTACACTTGTATCAACTTGCATTTGGTGTAACGCTTCACCTTTCGGTTTTTCGCTAAAATCGATTACCCTACCAGAATCGTCAATTTTCATCAAGCCAAAATCTGAGGCGCGGCGCTCATCGATGGGGATGACTGAGAGAGTAATATCAGCCCCCGTTTCCCTATGGCGCTCGATAAACTGGCGATAATCCATGCGGTAGAGGTGATCGCCTGAGAGAATTAAATACTCTTCTACATCCCATTCTTCCATTAACCACAGGTACTGACGTACAGCATCGGCTGTACCTTGGAACCAGTTAGGGTTTTCTGGTGTTTGTTGTGCAGCTAGCACTTCTACAAACCCTTCGTTGAAGCCAGTAAAGTTATAGGTACGGGCAATGTGACGATTCAAGGAAGCTGAGTTGAATTGTGTTAGGACGTAGATTTTGAATATTTCGGAATTGATGCAGTTACTGACGGGGATATCGATTAAGCGATACTTCCCCGCCACTGGTACTGCTGGTTTAGCGCGGAGTTTGGTTAGCGGGTAAAGCCGAGTACCCGCGCCACCACCAAGGATGATTGATAATACTTTTTTCACAAAATTTCTCCAGACTGCCTTTCAACTCTCATCTTCAGTTTAGGACTGTCTGCCACCACAGGTAAGGGGGATCGTCTGATTTTTTGGGATGAATTTTATAATTGCTATCACTAATGATAATACGCAATCAATAAAGTATTAATTGTTGCTACGGCGTAGTTATTCTCTATTCCTTTTTATCTAGTGTCTAATCTAGTAAACGCAAAAATACCGTCTATATTACTCCGGCGCGTTCAAAGCCACGACACGCTGTAATTAAGTATAATCTTTTTGCGAACTGAAAGCGTTCAGACTTTTTTCTATTAATTGTCTTTCTAAGAAATAGCCGCTATGACAGCAATCGAAAAAATTTAACCGAGGTAATTTATGTCAGAAGTACAGCAACTATTTTTCCAAGCAGATGGAGAGATTGAGCAGATTGAGATTAAGTCACAGCCACCGAAATAACTTAGGAAATTGAGGAGGACGACGATGGCATAGAATACAAGGATGTGCGAACAGATGCGATCGCTCGGATGCAACAAGCTCGGCAAATGATTCGCTCTTATACTATCTATGCTCTTAGTGCTTTTAAAGACTTCAATACTGCTGACATTGAGGAGGTAAGACTTAAATTTGGCATTAAGTTAGGTGGTAAAGCAGGTATTCCTTACATTACCGAAGGCTCTGCTGAAAGTAATCTGGAAATTGAGGTGAAGTGTAAGTTTCCAGAAAAACAAAAACCGGATTCACTTTAACAGCAAAAAATTATCTACACATTATAAGGGTAGGCAATGCCCATTAAACGCCCAACTTCGGTGTATTTATTTTCCTATTAACCAAACGTAATTGCTGCGATCGCTTCAAATATTTCACCCAAGATTGCTCTGACAACTGGGAAATGGCATTTGGTGACAGTGTTGCCGTGAAAATATCTTTGCCACTGGTAACACCACTGACGCCTAAACTTTCTAAAATAGCAGTTGCAGCAGAGTTTAAAACTGGTTCGGTATGGATGAAAACCCCTAAACTCGGTTCTTGTGAATCTTGAACATCATTCAGCGCTGTAGCAAGAGCGGCATCTAGTTTCTGATAATTCATCAGTAATTCCTTGATAAGTTAGGGTAGGCAATTATTGCCTACCCTAACTTATCAAAGTTATAGGTTTTTATCGCCTACCCTTGTACAGAAATAATATCTACCTTTCTCAGTCTAATTACAGATTTAAGGCATTAATCACTCCATAACCCCATTTGTCATCAAATGTGCCTGCGGGTTTTCCAGGAATTGCACTATTTTTACGTAGTAAGTCTTTCACAGCAGCCGGATCGAGTTTAGGATCTCGCTGCAACAGCAGTGCTACTAACCCACTAACAAACGGTGTCGCCATACTCGTACCAGCCTGAACCACAAACTTGGAATTAATCATCGCTGAACGGTCAAAATTAGCATCGGCGGAAAGTGTCGAAATAATCATCGCTCCTGGTGCTGCTACATCGGGCTTCTGTCCATCATTGCGTAGAGGGCCTTCACTGCTAAATTCTGAAATAGTATCCAGTTCTAACCCCATTTCTCGCACTTGGTTATCAATATCTGTGTACTTGATTTTAGTAGTATAGGCGGCAACTGTAATTGCACTGCTAGCGGCTCCCGGCGAACCAATTTTTAACGCATCCTTCACACTTTTACCAGTGAAAAACACTGACGAACTATCATCTAGTGTCCACACATTTAAACATGCGTCAGTTGAAGAAGTGTTGCGGACTCGCAGCTGCCAAACACCTCCCATTACTTGCGAGGGGCCAATACCCCGGATTTGCACAAAGAAATTATGGTCGCCGTTGGCTTGGTCTGGTGCTGGTGTCGCTAATTGCACCCGTGCATCTGGTAACTGGTGATCTTGGGCAGCATTACCTTCAGTAATGATTTTTTGAAAGGGGGTGACAAAACCGTTAGGACTCCGCACAGATACTTCCAATTCGCTGTCTTTAGCATACCAAGCGTTTAACCAAACTATGCCTACTTGATTCAAAGGAACATTAAAGCGCATACCACGAGTGCGTCCACTGGGTATGGTCGCTTGTCCATGAATGTTATCGTTTCCTTCGTTACCCGCCGCACAGCAAACAATTCTTCCAGGGCCAGTTTCGGCATCAATCACTTTGGATAGGGAGTCGCTACCATCATGGGCATCAGCGTGTCCACCCAAGCTGAGATTTACCACTGCTGGGCGTCCCAACTCTCTGGCAATTCGGAAAATATAACGCACACCATCTGCAATGTGGGCATCCTGTAAATCTGACCTGACGACAACTAATTCCGCTTCTGGTGCGACACCACTATAGTTAGTATCAGCACCGGCGGCAATACCCGCAACGTGAGTACCATGACCGCCAGTATCCTGAGAAATTGTCAGTTGCGCTCCCGTAAATTCACCCCCATAGCCGCCCTCTATAACTCCTGGGCCTGGCAGTGTTTGATCCCAAATGTGTAAAATTCGTCCAGCAAAGGCGGGGTGTTTGGGATCGATGCCACTGTCTATAATGCCGATGATTACTCCTTTTCCAGTCAGTCCGGTTTGGTTTTTAAACTCCGGCAGTTTAACTGTTCCCATTGCAGTGTCCATCCTCAAATGAAGTTTGCGTGATGGCTTAATCCGCTGAATCACATCTTCTTCAGATAAGACATCTAAACTCTCTATCGGTAAGAAAGCTGTCCGCACACTCCCAGAGTTTTGATTGACTTCAATATTATATTGTGATAGATAACTTAAGTCTGCATCAGGGTCGCAGTAAATAAAAACGACGCTCTTAGTAGGCTTGACCGGGCTTTTGTGGGCAATGATGCCAAGCGATCGCTTATGTGTAACTAAAGCTTGATCTCCTTCATTTTGATAGTCTTGAAATGCCAAAAGTAGTCCAGGAGAAAGTTTTTCGTGTCTCATTTTTACCTTAAATTAAATTGAGTTGCTGTCAAAAAAGTAATGATTCTAGCAGGATAAGTCGCTCTAGCATTAACGCAGACTATGTAGTTTTTTAGCTTTGATTATTTGATGCGACTATAGTTATCTATTTATTTTATAGATAACATCAAATAAGCTTAGGATGTGGGAATTTATTTCTAAGACAATTGCTAATTCATAACTCATATTCATAAATTATGTCTCCCTCATAGTGATTTTCTCTGGCTCGTGAGACATCTTTGAGCAGCCGCATCTAAGAATTACCTAAGACTGGGGTAACAGGTAATTTTTATGAAGCTATTAAACTAATCCAGTGTCTGCCTAAATCATTACGGACAAAGTTAATAAAATTAAATTAAGAATAATTAAGTAATAAATAAAAAAGATAAATTTAATAAATATTGAAGAAGAATTCAGCGCGTATGCGTGGATTAACCTCTCCTTATAAAGAAGAGGCTTAAATATTGAAAATTTTTGTTTTTTTCTCCGTAAACAGAGAGGCTTGAAACCGTTTTTTGGATTCTAGATTTAGATTTAATCCAAAATCCAAAATCTAAAATCCTTGCATTGTCTCGGTCATGTTTCTCTGTAGCTTGTTTTTTCAGTGCGCTTGCCTGAGAAATCATGCAACAGTGCCATCAATGCCGGAACCACAGTCGGAGTCAGGATTGTAGAAAACACCAAGCCTCCGGTTAAGGCAATTCCCAGACCTTGATACAATTCAGATCCCTGTCCCGGAAAGATTGCTAGAGGCACCATGCCCAGGACGCTTGTACCTGCTGACATAAAAATCGGACGGAGGCGATCGCGGGTAGCATTATAGAGCGATTCATCGGACTTTTGCCCCTCTTCCTGAAGCTGTAGTACTCGCTCCACAATCAAAATGGCGTTATTTACCACTACTCCAGTCAAAATCAAAAACCCCAATCCGGTAATCATATCCAAGGGCACAATCACACCGGGAATCCAGTTGGCAATAACCAGACTCAGCAATGCTCCGGTCAATCCCATTGGCACTGTTGCCATAATCACCAATGGATACAGAAATGAACGATACAGGGCAACCAGTAGCAAATAGGTAATAATCACCGAAAACACAAAAGCAGAGGCGAGTTGTCCGACGGTTTCTGAAAGGCGATCGGCTGATCCAGCCAGTTCCACGCGAAATTCAGACGGCAATTTGGTTCGTAATGGTGCAAGGATTTGATTCTCGGTCTGATTGACAATTTGTCCTAATGGTGCAACTGGAGTCAGGCTCACCGTTAGAGTAGTAGAGCGTTCTAAATCCACATGGTTAATCACACCAGGCCCAGTTGTTTCGCTCACAGTTGCCACATCTGCAAGCTGAACTTGTCCCCCTTGAGAGGTAGACATTGGCTGCTGACTATTCGCTGTTTGCTGCACTTGCGGAATTTGAGGGCTGTAGAGTGACAGCTGGCGTAACTGTTCTGGTGTTTTGACAAAGACATTTTGCAACTGTACCGTGACATCTAGTTCTTCTTTACCATCGACGAACTCAGAAGCAAAGCGTCCTCCCAGCGCCGCTTCCACCATCGCTCCGACCTCCGATTCCGACAAACCCACCTCGGAAAGTCGGGCGCGGTTGGGAATGACTTGCAGTTGGGGAGCGCCGTTAATTGAGTTAGAGCGAGCATTGGCAACTCCTGGTAAGGCTGAGATTTGTTGAGTCAACTGTTGCTCTAGCTCCGAAAGTTTTTGCAGGTCTGGCCCAATAATTTGCACCTCAAATGATTTACCCGGATCGTTGAAGATGGGGAAGCGGATCGGGAACATAAATTTATAGCCTGGATAGCCAAAGCTTTGAAGAGTCAAGCGTTTTACTATCTCCCCTAGCCCGCTACCCGTCGCCGATTCTGGCTTCAGGCTGATGCCAATGCCGCGAAACTGGGGAAAGTTGACAAAAAAGGTGTTGGCGATTTCAGATTGCTGTTTGAGGAATCCTCTGGCAGGTGCAGACAGCTTTACTGCCTCTGGGACACTGGTTCCGGGAAACGTCTCGGTCAACCAAAACACAAAATTCAGGTTGCCTTCTGGTAGATAGTCTGCTGGAGGCAGCAAGACAATACTAGAAGCCAGCAGCACAATCGGAATGGATAGCAATGCAAGTCTGCGCTTGAGCCGACGCGGACCTAGTGCCCAACCTACCGTTGCCAACAAAAAGCTTTCTAACTTGCTTTGCAGTCGTCGAAACACCAGGGAAGTGTGCATGACCGATCGCTCCAACCAGTTGCGGCTACCTTGCACCTGTAGTTGGCTATCGCTGGAGTTTCCTAATTGAAACGTTTGCTGTGCTTCTGCTGGGTTGAGAAACAGACTCGCTAACATCGGCAGTAACGTCAATGATGCAAACATCGATAATACAGCAGCAGCTGTAATCGTGATTGCCATATCGACAAACAACTGTGCGACTTCGCCCGTCACCAGCACCAAGGGCGCAAATACTGCCACGTTTGCCAATGTTGCCGCCAGGATTGCCCCGCCGACTTCTTGGGTACCGTCGATCGCTGCTTGCAGGCGACTTTTCCCTTGCTGCATGTGGGTAAAGATGTTTTCGACCACAACGATCGCATTATCGACCACCATCCCCGCCGCAAACCCCAACGCCGCCAAACTAATGATGTTGAGCGATCGCCCCAGCACTGCACTAACGATGAACACCACAATCATCCCAATCGGAATGGTAATCGCAACGACAACAACGGTGCGGAGTGAACCCAAAAACAACAGCAATACTGCGATCGCCAGCACTCCACCCGTAATTAAATCGCCTCGCACGTTGGACACCGACTGGTCAATGTACGTGCTTTCATCGTAGGTAACGTCAAACTCAACCCCTTCACCCTGGCGATTGAGTTGCGTCTGCAAGCTGGCTAAGGCTGCTCGGACTCCCTTGGACACCTGCGGTACATTCGCTCCCACCCGCCGGATGATGCCAATTCCGGCAGAGGGGGTATCGTTGAACAGAAAGGCACTGTCCTCGAACTTACGCCCCATTTCCACCTCAGCCACATCGCCCAGATAAACCGTTCCTGAGTCGTCGCGGCGCAAGACAAAGGTTTTGAGTTGATCTAACTCTTGCGCTCGGTTTACCGTCCGCACCTGGTACTCGCGTTTTCCGAGTACCAAGGGGCCGCCCCGGATATCACGATTGTTGTTTCTTAAGGTATTCGTAACATCGGTAAGGGTGAGATAGCGATCGCTTAAGGCTTTCGGATCGACTAATACCTCCACTTCCCGTTCCTGTCCCCCAAAAATAAAAAATCGACTCGTCCCTTCTACTCGTCGCAGTGCGGGTTCAATCACTTCTTCAATCAGGTCGCGGTAGTGGTTAGGATCAGTCTGATAGCCTGGTTTTGGCTTTAGTACAATCCACATGATCGGATTGTTGGTGCCGCTAGCAACCTGCACATCAGACTCGCCTGCTTCCTCTGGTAGTTCTTCTAGCTGCTGTAATTTGTTCAGCACATTCAGCAGGCGAGCATCGACATCTGTTCCCCAGTCAAACTTGATCGTGATGGTGCTAATCCCTGATAGACTTTGGCTGGTAATTTCTTCAACGCCTTCAATTTCCTCCAGCACATCTTCAATCGGGCGAGTGATCAAATCCTCCACTTCTGCGGGGGCTGCGCCAATGTAGGGTGTGGTAAGGGTAATTTCTGGGCGATCACCTCCTGGTTGCAGTTCCAAAGGTAGTCTGAACAGGGCGATCAACCCAAACATTGCCAACAGACAGAATAAAACAAAGGTGCCATGCCGCCAACGGACAGCTGTTTCAATGAAGTTCATGATTTCTGCTTCGTGTTTTGTTCAGCAACCTGTACTGGCGCTCCATGTATCAGCGCTTCACCACCCCGCACCACAACGGGTTGTCCGACTTGCAACTGACTGCTAGAAATCGCCATTGTTTCGCCCATGTCAACAACTAGTTTCACTTTCATCTCTGCTGCTTTGCCATCTACCACGGTGTAAACCAGCCAGGTTTCATCGCGCCGAACCAAAGCATCGCGGGGGACAATAAAGCTATCCGGCGCGACCTGTAACTGTAGCTCTGCGGCGATCGCCATTTTGGGCAACAAATTCTGGGGTGGATTCTGCAATCGCACCCGGACTATTTGTCGTCGTGATGCGGCGTTGGCAGCCGGAACTACGCCGCTAATTGTGGCGCGTCTTTGCCAGTTGGGAAGCGCCCGGGCAGTCAATTCTACAGACAAACCGGGGGTGATGCTGCCGCTAAGTTGCTCTGGCAATTCCAGAAAGACATCCAACTCGTTGCTATTCACCAGAGTTAGCACCGGATCGTTACTCTCCACCCGATCGCCCGTGCTGACCTCCCGCGATCGCACAATTCCACTTGCTGGAGCCTTGATCTGCGTCCGTGCCAGGGTCAGTTGTGCTTGATTGACCGCAGAGTTGGCGGCGGCGACGCTAGCTTGTTGGGCGGCAATTTCTTCACGGGTAGGCCCTGCTGTGGCTTCTGCCAGAGCCGCTTGTACTTTCAATCGTTCCGCTCGTGTCGCATCCACCGTAGCTTTTTCTTCTAATAGCGCCTTCTCACTGATTGCCCCTGCTGCTACTAACTCTTGGTAACGTTTGAGGTCTTCTAGTGCCTCCTGTTCTCGTGCTTGGGTAGAGCGGAGTTCGGCTCGACGCTGGGCAATGATTTCCGGTCGGGTGCCTACTAAAAGACGCGCCAGTACGCTGCGCTGCTGCGCCAGCCTTGCCTGTGCTTCTGCCAATACTAGCTGCTGATCCGCATCGTCTAAGATGGCGATGGTCATTCCTGGCTTGACGCGATCGCCCACCTCCACAAAAACCCGCTCAACCGTCCCTGTGGCTTGGGTGCGAAGCGTGGCGGTTTTACTTGCCTCAACTTGCCCTAATAACTGGATGCGTCTAACACCTTTGCCTCGTTTCAAGGTGATGGTTTCAACGGGCGTCGGAGGCAGTCCTTGAGCCATAGAAGAAGGCGCGGGGTTACTGGCAGAAGTGAGTGCCCGCCAAACGACCACACTACCACCCACTAACAGCAGGAGTATTAACAGCCCAAGCTGCGATCGTTTTAGGCCAAGCGATCGCGCCTTAGATTTTGGCGATGAACCCTGGGATTCAGACGTTCTCATAATTGACGAAAAACCTCAGATTAATTGCGCGGCATAGGTTCTACTCGTTAGCAGGCAAACTATCTTTGTCACTCGATTTTAGATTAACCTCTCCTTATAAAGAAGAGGCTTAAATATTGAAAATTTTTGTTTTTTTCTCCGTAAACAGAGAGGCTTGAAACCGTTTTTTGGATTCTAGATTTAGATTTAATCCAAAATCCAAAATCTAAAATCCTTGCATTGTCTCGGTCAGTTTATATTACAAAGACTACAAATGTATCTTACCAAGTAATCTGCCCATCCGCCTCACCCTGATGACTCACCCGATCAGGTGAAGTTAGATTTTCGACCTAGCCCTGATTCGTGACAAATAACCGGATAATTATCGGAGTGCGATCGCACTCCAAGTGAGCAGATGCATGGATAGTCAGTTCGTGCATCGGAGGAATTGGTATAAGACTGATAGCATTTGCCTATAAAACAGCAGAAGACAGGCTAAATCGCTAATGACTACTGACAAATGACAGATTCTCTATCATAAGTAAGAGCCATAAAGAAGCTAATATTTGCAACGATCGCTTCTGAACATACAAAAAGTTATTCATGCAAATTCAAACACCAGACTGGGTGAAGCACGCTGTTTTCTACCAAATCTTCCCAGATCGTTTTGCCAGAAGCAAACAGCCGCGCAAACGGTTATTGCAGGAAGCCCGTTGGGAAGATTGGGACTCTATGCCAACCCTCCAAGGCTATAAAGGCGGCGATTTATGGGGCATTATGGAGGATTTAGACTACATCCAGAATTTAGGGATTAACGCGATTTACTTCACACCTATTTTTCAATCCGCCAGCAATCATCGCTATCATACCCACGATTATTATCGAGTTGACCCCATGCTGGGGGGCAACGAGGCTTTTAAAGAATTGCTCGATGCAGCCCACCAACGGAATATCAAAGTTGTTCTGGATGGGGTGTTTAACCATTCCAGCCGGGGCTTTTTCTTTTTCCACGACGTTTTAGAAAATGGCCCCCATTCGCCTTGGGTAAATTGGTTCAAAATAGAAAGCTGGCCCCTTTCACCATATAATGGGGAGTTCCCTGCCAATTACGGAGGTTGGGTGGGAAATCGTGCCTTACCAGAATTTAACCACGATAATCCAGAAGTACGAGAATACATTATGGAAATTGCCGAATATTGGATTAAATTGGGCATTGATGGTTGGCGATTGGATGTACCATTTGAAATCAAAACTCCTGGTTTTTGGCAGGAATTTCGCGATCGCGTGAAGGCAGTCAATCCCGAAGCTTACATTGTGGGCGAAGTGTGGGGAGATTCACGTGAGTGGTTGGATGGAACGCAATTTGACGGCGTGATGAATTATTTATTTGCTGGGCCAACAATTGCCTTTGCAGCAGGCGATCGCGTAGTCTTAGAACAAGTCCAAAGCCGCGACTATCAACCCTACCCACCCTTATTTGCCGCCGAGTACGCCACCAAAATCCAAGAAGTACTGCAACTTTACCCTTGGGAAATTCAGCTAACTCAACTCAATTTGCTTGCAAGTCACGATACAGCCCGATTGATGACCATTGCAGGCGGCGATATAGCCAGTATAGAATTGTCAACTCTACTATTACTCACCTTTCCCGGTGCTCCCAGCATCTACTATGGTGATGAAGTTGGTTTACCTGGTGGAATTGACCCAGACTCGCGTCGTGGCTTTCCTTTAGAGAGTAACTGGAATCAAGAAATTTTTAATACTCACCGTCAATTAATTGCCCTGCGCCAAAATTACCCAGCCTTGCGTACAGGCGATTACCAAGTCCTCCATGCTCAAGGGCAACTTTATATCTTTGCGCGAACTTTGGGGACAGAAGAATTGATAATTGTCGTCAACGCTGGTACAAGTTCGGTAACAGCGAATGCAGATATCACGACTTTGCGTACTCAACCCAACAAGCTTTTATATGGCAGTGCTGAAGTTGAGTGGAATGCTGAAGGAGAAACTCAGCAGTTGTCATTGGCTGTTCCCGCGCGCAGTGGGTGCATCCTGGGAGTGGGGAGTAGGGAGTAGGGAGTAGGGAGTGGGGGGATGAGGGGGACGGGGAGAGAAGATAATACTAACTCCTAACTCCTAACTCTTAACTCCTAACTCAGCACTCAGCACGGGCTAAACGCCCCGCTTCCGCTAACAGCACTCCTAACGCCCAATGCCCCACATTCCATAAATTATTTTCCTGCCACCATTGCAGGCATCAACACTGCATCAATGATATGGATCACGCCATTGTCTGTCAGAATATCTGTTTTAAGGACATTGGCGTTATTCACCTTAAATTTACCGTCGGCAGATTCAATGGCTACAATTGACCCCTCAAGCGTCTGTGCCTCATTAATCTGTACCAAATCATCAGACCTGACATCCCCACTAGCGATATGATACGCCACAATTTTTTGGAGCTTGGGGATATCTTCTAGTAGCGAGTCTAAAGTTCCCTCTGGCAGATTAGCAAAAGCTTCGTCAGTCGGTGCAAAGAGCGTGAAAGAACCAGGGCTTTTCAAAGTTTCGATGAAATTTACAGCTTTAGCAGCCTTTATTAAAGTATTGAAATTACCTGCTGCGATCGCAGTTTCCACAAGGTCAGCCATGAGAGTGCGTTATCTAATACTACAAGTTACTTATAAAGTGACTATAAATATCTTAGCCTCTATCAATAGACAGGTTGCTGGCGATTTAACAGACAGCAGCAGACTGATTTAGCTATGGCAGAAGAAGCCCCACATCCTACCCGTTCGCGGAGCGTCTCGTAGAGAAGGGAGGTGTGGGATGAATTCACAGGCTGTGAGGAATTAATTGACCAACATTGCTGATTAATCAGCAATGTTGGTCGTTGGTGTAGCCTCTCGTAGAGATGACGAATTGCCTCTCTCTATAGTTGGCAACGAGTCAACAAGCTCTTCTATTACTTGGGTCATAGTTTTGTCAACATGAACAGCATACGTTTGCAGCTTATTAAATCGCCGTTCTGACATTCTTAATCTTAATTGCTTGTTTTTCATTTTGGTTACACACTGGATACACATTCAGGTTATCATGTGTGTAGAAAGGAGGTGATGACCAGTGTTGAAAGCAATCAAAGTCAGGCTATATCCAACAATCGAACAGCAAGAAGCGCTAGCCAAATCGTTTGGTTGTGCAAGGTGGTATTGGAATTATGCCTTAAATGCTTGCATTCAACACGCTAGACAAACAGGCAAGTCATTAAGCAAAAATATATACAAAGGTTTATTACCTCAATTAAAAGTAGAGCATCCTTGGTTAAAGCAAGACTGTTATTCCTCAGTTTTGCAGTGCGTAGCTATTAACCTAGACAAAGCTTACAAAAACTTTTTTGATGGACGGGCTAAGTTTCCCAAGTTTAAATCAAAATTTGATAAGCAGTCTATTCAGTATCCGCAAAGTGTCACTGTTGTAAATGATAAGTTAAAGATTCCTAAGATTGGTGAAGTGAAGGCAGTGTTTCACAGACAAGTTTTGGGAATAATTAAAACTATCACCATTAGCAAAACTGCTACTGACAAGTACTTTGCTTCAGTTTTGTGCGAGGTAGAGGTTGAATTAAATCAACCAAGTGGAGATAAAATACTTGGTATTGATTTAGGCTTAAAGGACTTTGCTATTGTTCATGATGGGAAAAAAGTTACCAAGTATTCCAATCCAAAGCACCTATATCGTCACCAGAAGAACCTTGCACGTAAACAGAAAAAATTTGTCCGAAAAGTCAAAGGAAGTAAGTCAAGACAGAAACACAAAAAAATAATAGCGAAGGTTCACGAACGAGTATCAAATTCCCGCCAAGATTTTTTGCATAAACTCAGCAGAAGATTGGTTAATGAAAGTCAAATTATTGTCGTTGAAAATCTCAATGTCAAGGGGATGATACGGAACCGCAAGCTATCAAAAACTATATCCGACGTAGGTTGGGGAATGTTTGTTAATTTCCTAAGTTACAAGTTGAAAGACTGTGGTGGACAACTTGTAGAAATAGGTAGATTTTTCCCCAGTTCTAAAACCTGTTCCTGTTGTGGACATATCATTGATACATTGCCACTTGATATAAGAGTTTGGGATTGTCCGAGTTGCGATAGTCATCATGATCGTGATGGAAACGCCAGTCAGAGCATAAGAACAGAAGGACTTCGGATATTATCTCTGGACGGAGGGAACCCCGTTATTGCCGAGTCGAGGCGAAGTAAGACCAATAAGCCGCAAGGTGGAAAGGCATTTGTCGATGAAACCGGAAGCCTACATCGACCCGTTAGGGCGGTGTAGGTAGTTCACTGCTGTTACACTGGAGAATGACCCCAAGAACCACTGATTATGCTAAAGCGTTCTAAGTTCGAGACAACTCAATCTCAGATTATGCACCGTGCTGAGGATCTGATTAGTGCAGCCTCTAATCGATACCGCATTACGGTTCAGGTAGCAAATCGTGCTAAACGTCGGCGTTATGAAGACTTTGAAAGTAACGAAGATGCGATGATGAAGCCAGTGCTAAGGGCAATAATCGAAATGTCCGATGAATTGACTCAACCAGAAATTATCGGCGAACTATAAGATTGAGTGCTGAGTGCTGAATTCTGAATCAGGCAAATTCATATTTTCACTCAGCAACGTCCAAAATATTGTTCTATGAAAAAGAAAAAATTTCTGTTTAAATCAATTTTCTCAAAACTCGCAACTCAGCACTGGCTCAACCTTAGCTATCCGCTAACACCACTACTGCTTACCTTAATGGTAATGAGTGTAATTGTTTTCTGTTCAGGGATGGATAAATCAATACATAGAAATTTATTTACTATCCAACCTGCTGATGCCCAGAGAATCACCCCTAGCGATGTTTGGCAGCAAGTATATCAGCAATTGCCAGATTTTCCCCAAGAAAATAAGTATATCAGCAAAGAAAATGGGAAAGTTGCCGAAAACAATACTTTAGCAAATCGTCTAATTAGATATCACATTTATACTAAAGGGCGGGCCCCTATTTATCGCTTAGATTGGAAGCTGACTTTAGCTGATTACCTGGGTGCGAACGAAATTATGTATGATACTACCTATCCAGGAAATGATGCACTACGGGAAAATCCGATAGAAGGCGATCGCAAAGCCATCAAGAGTCTCACCCGCAGCCAACGAGATACCTTAGTGCAAGTCTTAGTAAATATATTTAATCCTACTTCTCAAAATACCGTACCCCCTAACCCCAATACCGCACCCAGTCCGACTACATCAACTACCCCGCAGCCACCACAACGAGGAGGTGCCGAACTACTAAAATGATAATTTTTCCTTTGCGTCCCTCTGCGTTAAACCTCTGCGTACGTCTGCGTTTAAAAAATTAAACTATGGAACGCGTTGTCAAAACCGGAGCGGGTTGGCGTATTGGCTGGAACCCCGATACACCTGAGTTTAAAGGTTTAGTAGGTGCAGATGATTGGGCAATTGAGTTAACCGAAGCCGAGTTAAATGATTTTTGTCGTCTACTAGCACAGTTAGCAGACACCATGAAACAACTCGCAACTGAATTGATGGAAGAGGAAAAAATTACTTGTGAAGCCGAAAGCGATTTATTATGGATGGAAGTCGAAGGCTATCCTCATGATTACAGTCTGCGCTTCATATTGAATACAGGGCGATGTGTAGAAGGTAAATGGAATGCTTCTGCTGTTCCAAATTTACTGCAAGCTAGTGGGATGCTTAAGGTTTTTTAAAATTGCCTCTTGATTATCCTAGAGTTTTGTTATATAATGGGAATTCTGACCGGGGCGTAGCGCAGCTTGGTAGCGCGCCACTTTGGGGTAGTGGAGGTCGTGGGTTCGAATCCCGCCGCTCCGATTGATGATAAGCCATACCTGCTAGTCTTTTTAAAAGATTAGCAGGTTTTTTCATAGGTTTTTCCTGAAAAAACCGAACCGAACAGTAAATCGGGATATACCCGCACAATCAAATTTTTTCAATGATAAGTAATTAGGCGGACTTAATATAAAATCTCTAGCAGATTAGTAGGTAGATTGGCATGAGTGAAAGTACAGAAACGATTTTCAGCAAAATCATTAGTCGGGAAATTCCCGCTGATATTGTTTATGAGGATAATTTAGCCCTGGCATTCAAAGACATCCATCCCCAAGCGCCCGTTCACATCCTGATCATTCCCAAAAAAACCATTGCTACATTAGCTGACGTTGAATCAGAGGATCATGCTCTGTTGGGGCATCTTTTGTTAACTGCTAAACGTGTTGCAGAAGTTGCTGGACTAAAAAATGGTTATCGAGTTGTCATCAATGCTGGTGATGACGGCGGTCAAACAGTCAATCACTTACATTTGCATATTTTGGGAGGACGGCAGTTGGATTGGCCTCCTGGTTGATCAGAGGCAGGAGGCAGGGGGTAGGGTAAAAGGTACAAACTGAGGGGAATTGTGGGCAAAAGCACCCCTGCTCCCCTGCTTTTTAGTATCAACGATCATAGTGCTTAATTCTGGCAGCGCGTTTTCACTTGATCGTGCGGTAGTGTAAAAACAAATCACTTCCAACCTGACGAGTTTCTATGAGTTCGAGATGAGGAGCAGCATTGGGAACAAAACCCTCTCCCTCCACTGGGCTAGGGGCGTGCTTTCCTCCATAAATGACTGGCCAAATGGTCAACCACCAATCGTCAATTCGCCCTGCCTGAACTAGAGCAGCTGTTAAAGAGCCACCTCCCAAAGCAACTACTTTGTGAATACCGCGCTCTGCCATCAAGGTGTAGGCCCGATCCCAGTCCATATCTGTATCTCCCAAATCAATTAATTCAGCCAGTTTTTGCAAGGTTGTTGTATCAGAACTGCGCTGCAAAGCAGCCCGTGTGGTAAATATCCATCTCTCAATGTCCTGACTCAAAAAAGGCAAATCCGGCGATAGGTCAAGGGAACCTGAAACAACACAAGTAATCGGCTGGGGAGATTGACCCCGAACTTCACGTGCTGCCAACAGTTCGGGATCGCGAATTGTAAAGGTTTCCCCCTCAGTCCGAATTGTCCCTGCTCCTACCAAGACTAAATCGGCAAGGGAGACTTGATACTCCAAGTGTGCTTGATCGACTACATGGGGTTCACGAGGCGCTTTCGGATCTACGGCACTAATTTTTCCATCGGCCGTCATGGCAAGAACCACAGTTGTTTGGATAGCTGACATGATTATGTTGTAACGATTCTTTATAATTTTACCTTTTTGAATCCCCTCAATTACCCTGAAGCGTATGCTGAAGCGATCGCTCCGAAAAAGATTACTACAATAAAGGAAAAACCTCTGGAATTTCCAAAGGTTTTGGTTCCTGATTTAGTTTCTACTTGTTACTCCAATTTGTCCTCTGTCATTTCCCGATAATCAAGAAAATTATTTGAACTAGAAGATCCCTGGCTTATTAAGATTTGAAATTGGCTTCCCTGCTCCCTTGCATCTTGTTCAATTCTTCGCCTGTGGCTGCGAACCAGGAATCGTTACATCTATTGGTGTCACCTGTTTAGCTAACTGTGTCAATGGCGGTTGAATGGCGGTTTGATTCCCCACTACTAGAGTCACAATCTTTTCTGGTTTGAGATATTCTCGTGCTACCCGTTGGACATCGGCTGCTGTGGTGGCGGCGACGGCTTTTTGATAGCGAAAGAGAAAATCAGCAGGATAACTGTAATATTCGTATCGCATCAATCGTGATAAGGTTTGGCTGGGGTCTTGAAAGTTGAACACAAAGGAATTGAGTGTAGACTCTTTGGCATAAGCTAGTTCTTTTGCAGTCACTCTTTGAGTTTGGGTGCGCTTGATTTGGGCTTGTAAGGCTTTGACAAACTGGACAGTAGCATCCGATCGCGTTTCTCCACCAGCGATAAATATGCCAGGATAATCGTAGCGGGGACTCCACTGGCCGTAGACAGAGTAAGCTAAACCTTGACGCGATCGCAATTCATTAAATAAGCGTCCACCAAATCCATTTAACACTCCATTCAATACGTCCAGCGCTGCATAATCGGGATTGTCGAAACGTCCGCCCAAATGCCCGATAAGCACACTACTTTGCGTCAGTTGGGGCTGATTGACAAAAAAGACTCCACCTGTATTAGCTGGCGAAACCTTTGGTAATGTGGGTTTAGCAATACCTGGGTGACGCTGCCAATTGCCAAACTTAGCTTGAATGAGCGATCGCATTTTCTTACTCTCAAAATCCCCCACAATCCCCAAAATCATATTATTGGGGTGGAAATATTGCTGATAAAACTTGAGCAAATCCTCACGCTCAACCTTATCCACTGTTGCATACTCTATCGTGCGTGCATAAGGGCTATCTTTCCCATAGAGCAATTTTTTAAATTCTCGATTAGCAATTTTATCTGGATTGTCATTACGACGGGCAATGCCACCTTTAGCTTGTGTCTTAGCCAAGTCTAGCTTTTCTTGAGCAAATACAGGCGATCGCAGCACCTCAGCAAACAGCCCAAATACTGTTTCTAAATCTTCACTGAGTACATCAAAGCTAGCACTACCAGAAGCTTCACTAATACTAACTTCCACAGATGCTGCCCGTTGTTCTAATATCTCGTTGAGTTGATCGGGCGAATGGTTCTTAGTTCCTCCAGTTCGCATTACCCCGCCTGTAAAACCAGCCAACCCAACTTTCTCCATTGGTTCCAAGCGATTCCCTGTCCGTACAAACGCTGTACCATTCACCAACGGTAACTCGTGATCTTCCATTAAATACACAACCAAGCCATTTTGCAGTACAAACCGCTCATACTTGGGTAACTTAATCTCAGGTAGCGGTGGTAGCTGCAATTCTGTGTAATGTTTCGCCTCAGCCGTCGCCGCCAGAGAAAAATTACAAGTTAAAAGTAAGCACGCAAAAACCCCAACCAAAGCATAAATCAGCCCCTTCCTATTTTGAATTTTCAACGCTATCTGCCTTTTACCTTTCACCTTATACCTCTGCATATCTCTTTTCCTTTGCGCCCTTTGCGGTTCGTTTTTCATGCTTCTTTCGACAACAACTTCCCAATCGTGCGATTTTCTGGCGTAAACGTCTTCTTTGCCACTCGCACAATATCAGCCGTCGTCACCGCTGAAATGTCATCCAACTGCTTAAACAAATTCCGCCAAGAACCAGTTTTCACCTCATATTCCAACAATTGTTGAGCCATGCCCATATTGGAATCGAGAGTACGTAACAAACTCGCCCGTGCTTGGGTTTTCAACCGTTGCAAATCAGCCGCCGCTACAGGCTCAGTTTTTAATTTGTCAATTTCTTGACTTAAAGCTACCGCCAGCTCATCAACTGTATGACCAGGAGCTGTGAGAGCATAGAAAAAGATCAAGTTTGGGTACTTATCTCCAGGAAATCCACTGTAACCTTGAGCATTTAGCGCCAAACGTTGCTTTTCTACCAAAGACTTATATAGCCGCGACGTGCGCCCATCACTTAATAAACTGCCAATGATTTCATAGACGGCATTATCTGGATCGGTAATTGCCGGACGATGATAACCTTCTAAATACAAAGGTTGAGAAGGTAGTTGTACCATAACTTCCCGTGTTTGTTGTTGTGGCGGTTCTACCGGGATTTGTTCAACAGCTTTGGTTTTGGCTTGAAAACGGCCAAAATAAGTTTGCGCTAGTTTTTTCACCTGAGTGGGATTGACATCTCCGACAATGGCGATCGCTAAATTACTTGGTACGTAGTGAGTATCAAAAAACTTTTGGACATCTTCTGGTGTCAGATTGCGGATATCTTCGTCATAACCAATCACCGGACGCCTGTAGGGATGGACTTTGTAAGCAGTATCGATAAACTTTTCCACCATCTGTCCAATGGGTGAATTTTCCACCCGCATCCGTCGTTCTTCTAAAATTACATCTTTCTCTTTATAAAACTCACGACGAATTACCGGATCGAGAAATCGCTCCGACTCCAACGACATCCAAAGTTCTAACTTATTGGCAGGAAAGCTGTAAAAATAACGAGTGGCTTCGGTTGAAGTATTGGCATTTAAACCCACGCCTCCCGCTTGTTCGACAATTTGCCCCAATTCATTTTGCTTGACTAGCTTGCCTGCTTGCAATTCTACTTGCTCAAACTCAGTTTGTAACCTAATAACCTCAGCTTTTCTGCCATCGGCTTTCGCTGTTTTAATTTCAGCATTCAACTGCTCTAAGGTATCTAGTAGCGGTTTTTCTTTTTTGTAGTCTTGTGTACCAATGCGCGTTGTGCCTTTAAACGCCAAATGTTCCAGAAAGTGAGCTACACCAGTTTTGCCATCTGGCTCATCCACACCACCCACATTCGCATAAGTAAGAAAAGAAACCACAGGCGCTTGATGTCGTTCCAAGACAATGAATTTCAAACCATTGTCGAGGCGAAACTCCGTTAATTGCTTAATAACTCGATCGAGATAAGGTTGGATTGAATTTTGAACTGGCGGGGGTTGAGTTTTGGTTTCTTGAAGAGGAGGTGCTGTCTGAGTTTGAGCTAGAGCGACTTCTGGCAGCAATCCCCACGAGAAGATAATTAAAGTCAACAAAGTGACAAATAACCGCCCTAATCTGACAGATACTCGATCTGAGCAATCCAAAATCCCCAATCGTTCGACTGAGATATTCTGCGATCGCTCAGTCGAGATGCGCTGACGACGAAGTATAAAATTCCAAATTGACCGACTGCTCTGGTTCATAAGCGAGAATTAAGATAAAGTTACATTACCTAAGTAACAGGATACTTAGCAAAAGAGCGTTAATCTTGTATTAAGCTTTCAGTGGCTCTTTACACTTGACATTAGACAATAATGCTACAAGTTTTTTTACGGATATCTAACCATAACTGTTATGCGAGTTTTTAATTCTTCTTTGCCCTCAGAGGCTCAGACGCGCACCCGGATTTTACAGGCAGCGCAACGTTTGTTTGCCTCTCAGGGATTTGACGGTACTACCACCCGCGACTTAGCACAAGCGGCAGGTATAGCTGAAGGTACTCTATTTCGTCATTTTCCGAATAAAAAAGCAATTTTGGTAGAAGTAGCCACGAGTGGCTGGGTAGAGATTCTGACAGATTTGCTCACAGAATTAAGTGAAATGGGCAGCTATAAAGCCGTCGCTCAGGTGATGCGCCGTCGGATGTGGAATTTCCAAAAAAATGCCGATTTGATGCGTGTTTGTTTTATGGAGGTGCAGTTTCACCCCGATTTACGCGATCGCATTCAATTAGAAGTGATTACCAAAATGACCGATGTGGGCGAAGCATTCTTTCAAACAGCGATGGATAAAGGTATTTATCGTCAAGGGGACGCGAAGCTAGTTGCAAAAGTTTTTTTAGGAATGTTTGCGATCGCAGGTTTTTCTAACAACACCCTCATCGAACCTGACGCCTCTCCCCAACAAATGCAGGAAATGGCGGAAGGACTCGCTGATATCTTTCTTAATGGTGTTTTAGTTAAAGATTAGGGAGTGGGGAGTGGGGAGTGGGGAGTGGGGATGAAGGGGATGAGGAAGAATAATAATTGTTTACTTACTCCCTCATCTCCCCCTGCTCCCTCATCTCCCCCTGCTCCCTCATCTCCCCCACTCCCCACTCCCCACTCCCCACTATCTTCGCTTGCTGACTCCACTGTTGTACTAGCTCAATTGCTGGACACAAATCTCGGCGCTGCATTGTTGCTACTTGCAAGCGCATAATTTGTTGGTGCAATCTGTGAGCGGGAGTTTGAGCTAACTGCACTACAGAACCAATACCTGCATGAAGCAATAAACCACAATATTGTGTCCCAACACTGGGAATACGCGCCAAGTCAGCTAAAGCCATCCATTTATTTACATATTGAAGATGAATCTGTAGTTTATTTGCTAACACCAGTCTTGACTCTAGAGTTTTACCTTGTTTGACTAAGGCTACTGTGCTAGTAATCCCACAATTTTGGAGTTGAGATTGTTCTTCGTGGCTCAGTCCAGGTAATTGCTCAATTGGCCAATCACGAGATTGGATACTAGTTCTACTATCTTTGTGTTTAGCAGACATTTTTGCAATTAAAATATAGGCTTATTTAAATATTGTGACAGTTGCTTCTCCTTTAAAAGTACGCTCTTGCGGTTTAGTGTTTGTATTGATGTGCAATTTTATAGCAAGAGACTGGGGACTGGATGTCCGCTAAATTACCCTTAATTCCCTCGGAACCCCACCCCGCCAACGCTACGCTTTGTCTCCCCTCCCCGCAAGCTCTTAGGGGTTGGGGGTGGGGTGTTTTTATTATGGTCAATTCGACGGACATGATATGAAAAGTCTTTTTGTGTCTAAGTTTTATCATCTGTTGATGTCCTAATCACCAAGGCTTGTGCTATAACTCAATTTTCTGCAATACGATTGTTTCGCCTGACAATGCAATTGTTTCGCCTGACAATGCGATTGTTTCGCCTGACAATGCGATTGTGTCGCCTAACAATGCGATTGTTTCGCCTAACAATGCGATTGTTTCGCCTAACAATGCGATTGTTTTGCCTGACAATGCGATTGTGTCGCCTGACAATGCGATTGTTTCGCCTGACAATGCGATTGTGCCGCGCTATTTTAGGCAGGTAATGCCTATCATATCGGGATAGTCAATGTAATCCTGCCAGAACTCAGAGCCAAATTTCTCTATGCCTTTGGGACAGACTATTGGATGGTGCCAGCGAATCTCTTTAAAACCAGCACTCATCAAGGCCCATTCATAAGTCGCTTGGCTAAGGTAGTAGTTATCAATACTGATAGACTCACCATCATCAGGAATAAATCCTTCTCCACAAGCTAGATCGAGGATTGATTTCCCGGCAACATCTCCGATTAAATTTAAGTATGTATATGCCTCACCATACAAGCGATAAGGCAATTTATTAAGTTTTTGAAACTGGAGAGCTATGTTATCAAACACAGTTGCCATTTTTTCACCTCACTTGCAAGTTTTTTATTAAAGGATGTCTGAAAAGTTAAATTCTATGCTTGCTACTTCAGCATCAACCTTACTCGCAGCAACATTTACCTATGCAGTAATTAACTCCCCTCGCAGCACAGTTACCGCTTGTCCGGCGAGAAAGACGCGATCGCCCCCGTCATAATACACCTTCACCACCCCACTACGACTAGATGCTTGATAAGCCAAAAACTCATTTTTGTGCAAGCGATCGCGCCAGAAAGAAGCAAGACAGCAATGAGCCGCTCCTGTAACTGGGTCTTCATTAACACCTAATCCTGGTGCAAAGAAGCGAGAAACGAAATCATATTGAGAATCAAAGTCAGTGAGGCTGGTGACAATGACCTCAGAAATCGGTAACGTTTTAAGTAGTTGAAAATTGGGCTGTATTTGCCGTACTAATTCTTCAGATTCTAATTCCACTAGATAACCTATTGAATTCTGCAAAACAGATTTGTAGGGTACACCCAAAGCTTGCTTGAGTTCTGGAGGGGCGACAGTTGCTTGTGAGTGATTCACAGGAAAATCTAACTCAATCCACTCACCTTGCAACTTAGCAATCAGCACTCCACTTTTGGTATAAAAACGTGCAACTTCATCAGGTGACAAATGTCCTTCTGACCAAAGTACATGGGCACTAGCTAAAGTTGCATGACCACAAAGCGGCACTTCCACCGTGGGCGTAAACCAACGCAGATTAAAGCCATCATCCTGTCTGACTAAAAAAGCTGTTTCAGATAAATTCATCTCCTGCGCTATGTTCTGCATCCAGCGCTCATCTTGGGGAGTAAGCAAAACACAGACAGCAGCAGGATTACCTGCGAAAGGTGTATTGGTAAAAGCATCAACTTGAGTAATGATTTGTCTCATTAGAGTCACCTTGAAAATTAGACAGCAATATAGCGTTTCTCACTGGCGTGCAGTACAGTTTTCACCTCTCTCCTTGTAGGAGAGAGGCTTTGAATATTACTCCCCAACGCTAGTAGGGAAGGGGTTGGGGGTTAGGTCTGTATTGGACTCAACTGCAAGCAGTAATATATTTATCAGGAGTATGTTAGAGATTTATGCATCGTAGAATTTTGTCAAGCTAGCTTTGAGGGTTTGTAGTAAAGATTTTAATGCTTAGAAAATAAGGACTAAAGTCCTTACTACGAAATTGTTTAATGAGAACCGCTATATACAGTACCTTAGAAATTAAGAATACATCTCCAAAAACTAGGGTCAATGTTAAAGCAAACCGAAAACGTAAGGATAAAAATCTTCAGAAGCATCTTTGCTGCTGTCAACTTAGCGCTAATTTCTGGAGGATTAGTTAGTTGTGCTGTTGAGGTACCGCAACCACCTGCTCCAACTGAGCAAGAAAAACCAGTCCTACAACCTAACCAGCAGCCTAACCAGAACGACGAAGACGACGACAAAGATGGCGATCGCAAAAATGATAAAAAAGATGACGATAAAGACGATAACGACTAAATAAAGGCAAAACTATCACCTTTATCCTTTTCTTTGAGTTTACATTTATGCTTATCCTACAAACTTCTACTTCCCTCAGCGATACTTTACGCCACCGACGGCAACAACTAGCCAAGCTGATTGATTTTCCAGCAATTCTGTGGTCGGGTAGCAATAATCCGCGCAACTTTCTTGCCAATACCTTTCCATTTCGTGCTAACAGTCATTTCCTCTATTTCGCCGGACTGCCATTACCAAAGGCGGCAATTCGTCTAGAAGCGGGCAAGCTAGAATTATTCATCGACGATCCGTCACCCAGCAGCGTCCTTTGGCATGGAGAAACGCCAACACGCGAGGAAATAGCCGAGAAGATTGGGGCAGATGTGGCAGGGCCAATGGCAGAATTAGAGTCTTGGCTAGAAGATGCCGCTACACTTGCTGTCCAAGATGCAGCTACTTGGACGCAGCAATCGCAGCTATTAAATAGATGGGTTTTACCACAAAGTCCTCCCCAAGGAATTGACTTGGAGTTAGCTAAGGCGATCATTTCTCTCCGCCTCACCCACGATGATGGTGCATTAACCGAGTTGCGAAAAGCTGCGGCTGTCACTGTCAAAGCTCACAAAGCAGGGATGGCAGCAACACCCCAAGCCAAACTAGAAGCTGAAGTTCGGGCAGCGATGGAGGGGGTAATTATTGCCCACAATATGACTACCTCTTACAACAGTATTGTCACTGTTCGCAGTGAAGTTTTGCATAACGAGCAGTATCACCATAGTTTGCAACCAGGTGACTTACTACTTGCCGATGTTGGCGCTGAAACCCAGACGGGTTGGGCAGGTGATGTGACTCGCACGTGGCCAGTTTCGGGCAAGTTTTCATCTACCCAAAGAGATATTTATAATGTGGTGTTGGCAGCCCATGATGCTTGCATTGCCAAAATCCAGCCTGGTGTAGAGTATGAGGATATTCATCTGCTAGCGGCAACAGCGATCGCTGAAGGTTTAGTAGAGTTAGGCATTTTCCAAGGAAATCCCCAAGATTTAGTAGAAATGGATGCTCACGCGCTGTTTTTTCCTCATGGCATCGGTCATCTACTGGGTTTAGATGTGCATGATATGGAAGATTTAGGCGATTTAGCTGGGTATGAAGAGGGACGTGAAAGGAGCGATCGCTTTGGCTTAAGCTACCTGCGTTTAAATCGTCCCCTGCGTCCAGGAATGTTAGTCACAATTGAGCCTGGTTTTTATCAAGTACCAGCAATTTTAAATGATGTTAATGTCCGTTCAAAATATCAGAGTGTGGTGAATTGGCAGCGTTTATCTGAATTCGCCGATGTGCGTGGAATCCGCATTGAAGATGATGTTTTAGTTACTACAGAAGGCAGCGAAGTTTTAACAGCCGCATTGCCAAACGATGCCGATACTGTAGAAAATTTAGTCAATGGCTGAGTTGACGCTAAATTTTACCCCACCCTAACCCTCCCCGTATGTATTGGGGAGGGAACTGGAGATCCGATTTCCACCCAAAGCATCGGGGGGATTAAGGGGGTAATAAGTTTCATCACTCCCCTAAACCCAGGTGATTTTGTAACGCTTGGCGCATCACTTCTACAGGCAAAGTTTCCTGCTGCAACCAGATTTTTAATGCTGCTACCCCTTGTTGAACTAGCATTTCTAATCCATCGATCGCAATTGCACCTTGTTTTTGTGCCTGCTCTAGAAATTGCGTTGGTTTAGGAATATATATTAAATCGTAAGCGATCGCACCCGTTGGTAAATTCGCTATTTCTTCTATACTCAAAGGCGATTCATCAACTTTGGGATACATGCCAATCGGAGTTGTGTTTACCAGCAGGTTTGCTTGGGGAATGAGCTTTGGTAATTTCTCCCATTGATGAACCTGGAATTTCTCAGCTAAAGGTGAATTGCTCCAACTATTGCGGAATTCTTCTAATTTCTGCATATTGCGCCCAACAACATGAATTTGGGCAAAACCTAGCTGAGTACAACCTGCTACAACTGCTCTGGCTGCACCACCATTACCTAAAATTACCGCTACTTTCTGACTCCAATCTTGTTTATATGTTGTCTGTAAAGGAGCAATAAATCCTTCTATATCTGTATTTGTGCCTACCCATTGATTATTTTGGCGGCTAACAGTATTCACTGCTCCAATAGTTTGAGCCAGGGGTGTAACTTCTGAGAGTAGGGGGATGATTGCTTGTTTGTGAGGTATTGTCACATTAAAGCCGACAACCCCAATAGCAGCAAAACCTGCGATCGCCACTTCTAAATTTTGTGGTTCAATCGGAAAAGGCAGATAAATGTAATCTAATCCTAATTGTGCGATGTCTTCTCTTTCAGAGACGCTACCGCGAACGACGAGCTGCGCTAACGCAGCATTATGCATTACTGGCGATAGCGAATGTTCAACCGGATGTCCAATGACTCCTAGTAGTTTAGTTTTGCCTGTAATTAATTTTGTCATTGGTCATTTGTCATTTGTCATTTGTCATTTGTCATTTGTCATTTGTCATTTATCCCCCTCATCTCCCCCTGCCCCCTGCTCCCTCATCTCCCTCATCCCACCCTCCACCTAGCTTACAATTATTAAAAGCTACTTAACACTTCTTTAAATCATGCAGGTAACTACAGCCCCCTCTACAATCCCAATTCCTGGTAAATACTGGCAGTGGCGCGGGCATAACGTTTACTACGTGCGTGCGGGAGAGAAACAAACGCAACGTCCGCCCTTGCTTTTGGTACATGGATTTGGTGCTTCCACAGACCACTGGCGCAAGAATATCACAGGATTGTGTCAAGATTTTGAAGTATTTGCGATCGACCTTTTGGGATTTGGGCGATCGGCGAAACCAAAATTGCAGTATAGTGGCGACTTGTGGCGCGACCAACTTCATGATTTTATCAGCGAAGTGATTGGTCAAAAAGCAGTATTAGCCGGTAATTCTCTTGGTGGTTATGCTTGCTTGTGTGTTGCAGCCCAACGTCCCGACAGTGCAGCTGGTTTAGTCTTGCTCAATAGTGCCGGGCCTTTTAGCGAAAACCAGCCAACATCTGAACCGGAAGCTTTGCAAAGCGAAATTCAGCCACCCAAAAAACCCTCTTCTTTAGAGAAACTTCTGGGTGACTCAGTTAAATGGATGTTTCAACAACCTTTAGCTCAGTTTGTGTTATTTCAATATGTACGACAACGTTGGGTAATTCGCCAAACTTTAGAAAAGGTATATCTTGATAAAAGTGCAGTTACAGACCAATTGGTAGAAGAAATTTCTCGTCCTGCTTTTGATCCGGGTGCATTGGATGTATTTGTTTCAGTTTTTAGCAGTCCTCAAGGAGAAAAAGTTGATGTACTACTAAAGCAATTAACTTGTTCTTTATTGATGTTATGGGGAGAAGCCGATCCGTGGATGAATGCTAGAGAACGTTCTCAAAAGTTTCGTCAATACTGTCCTCAGCTCACAGAGCATTTCTTAACAGCAGGTCATTGTCCCCATGATGAAGCACCCGATGGAGTAAATCAACTTTTACGCGATTGGGTTTTGTCTAAGTAAGCGAACATTAATGATTAAAGGTTTGTAGTAAGCGGCTTCAGCTGCTTACTACTAATAAGCTTATTTAAAAACGTAGGATTTAATTTCTTGCTCTATTTGGTCACTAATAATTTCAGTTCCCATACCGATTTTATCAAGGTTAACCCTCACAAAATTTGTTTTGTCTTCTTTTGTAAACTTTTTATCATTATTCGAGTCTTTAATAATTTTTAGAAAAATTGCATTTTGACTTGGAACAACAACCCAACTGATTATTCGAGTATTATTTGGGGTAATTTGCTGAAGGTTTTTACCTGATAAATCAGAAAGATAACCAATGGTAGCATCTTCGCTGTTAAGTTTTTTATCTATATTTGTATCTTGGTCAATGATTTTATATAACCAAACTCTTGTGGTGGGCTTTTCTGCCGCTTTTACCTCCAATAAATCGAAGGAGGTGATAATGGCTTTTTTATTTAATAAAAGATGAGCTTCACTACCTTGCTTTTGATAAAAGATGATGTTATACAATTGATTATTTCTTTCATTTTCATAAGAACGTGAAAGGCTTAAATCAATTCCTTTATCTTCATTTTGCTCTGCAAGACTAACAGGAATCATCAGATAATCTGATTGTTCTTTAATAATTAAATCGCCATAGATAAGATTTGATTGTGGCTTCGGTTTCTCAGTTGCTTTTGTCTGTTCTGCATTTCTACTAACAGAAGACTTACAGGAAAAACAAAGGGCAGCTACAATCATAACTGTAGTAATTTTATTTAAAAAGCGATAATTTCTCATCAAACTCTCCTAGCAGGATATGTTGCTGTCCTATTTTATTCCCTGCTGGAAAATTAGCTATAGCGGTTCTCGGTTGAGTAGGTACTGAACCCCACCCCCAACCCCCTCCCCGCTATTTCGTGGAGGGGGCTATGATGTACCTCATGTGATTAGGAAACGCTATAGAGTTCATCCAATACCCTTGGTTTTGTGAAAAATTCTAGGTTGGGTTAAGCAAAGCGCAACCCAACAAAGCCCACTGGCACTCGCTGCTGTACTGAGAAAATCATATTACAGTAAAATACCAAAAACCTGGTCGAGGTTGACCAGGTTTTATCGAGTTTACAGGTTTCAAATTTTAAACTAATTAACTAACTGAAGGTTAATAACTAAGGTGGACTGAAAAACTAACAAACTCAGCATTCTTGCGTTTTTCCGCTTTAGGATTTGGCTTTGCCTTCTACATTAGGCTTTTTGCCACTTCTATCACATTTGATATGCTGAAATCTGCTTGGGCTGATGACAAGGGGACACTAAGTCATTGACCCTTTTTGTTTGGTTTTATTTCTTTTGGTGTCCTACTATTCAAATTATCACTTAATTTGTGAGTTGCAACCCTTGATTTACGAAAGTTGACGTTTTGTTAGATTCTGCAATCTAAAGTCAGAAATTTGATCCCCAACAATCTTCTGAAGAAAGTTAAAGGAATCTTGGATAGATTAAGCATAGTAACCAAACTGCATTGTCATCAATTCCACATAATCTGATTGTCATCCAGATGGTCGGTAACAATGCGTCCAATGGCATCAATTTCTGCCAATTCGGCGGTAGAAAGCTTGATTTGGGCGGCTAATGCATTGTCTCGTGCTTGTTCGGGATAACGCCCTCCAGCGATCGCATTTGTTTGAGGTTGAGCAATTAACCAGGCTAAAGCTAACTGAGCAAGGGTACAATTATGAAGAAGGGCTATAGGACGCAGCTTTTCTAGCGCTTGTTGGGCACTTTCAAAGTTTTCGCCTTGAAACAGTTTATTTTTAGCACGGTTATCTGTTGGGTCAAATTTATGACCGAGAGCAAATCTTCCTGTTAACAACCCCTGCGCTAAAGGCGAATAAGCAAGGATAGAAATATTGTTTTCGATACAATAGGGCAATGCATCTTGTTCTACCTGTCTCCAGAATAAAGAATAGGGTGGTTGTAAACTATCAATACGTCCATAACTTGCTGCTTCTGCTAACTGGACGCCAGAAAAATTGGAAACACCGATTGCTCGAATTTTACCTTGCTTTTTGAGCAGGTTAAGAGCGCTCATAGTTTCTTCGATAGGTACTATTTCACTATTGAAAGCGCCGGAGGGCCAATGTATTTGGTAAAGATCGATGTAATCAGTTTTCAGGTTAGTTAAGGAATGCTCGCAAGCTTCAATCACTTGTTCATACTTGAGATGGTTAACAGAAACTTTCGTGGCATATTCCACGTGAGTTCGTACATCAGATAAAGCTTCAGCGACAATTCGTTCTGAGTGTCCTCCACCATATACTTCAGCAGTATCAATTGTCGTGATCCCAGCTTCATAAGCGGCTCGAATAGTTTTAATCGAATCAGCATCCTCAATTCCCACCCACATTCTTTTACCAGCTTGCCAAGTTCCCATGAGGATGGGTGTGATTTTGACTTCACTTGTACCTAGCGTAGGCGTAGCCCGTCGTAGACATCGCTTTTTCATAACTGCTTCCTAATTCATTACCTTGGACAGGTTCATACTTTATCAGTCTTAGCTTCAAATTAAATCAGAGTTACAGTAGATGCCGATGGAA
This sequence comes from Nostoc sp. ChiQUE01b, assembly GCF_034531255.1. Classification (NCBI taxonomy): domain Bacteria; kingdom Bacillati; phylum Cyanobacteriota; class Cyanophyceae; order Nostocales; family Nostocaceae; genus Nostoc; species Nostoc sp. ChiQUE01b. The sequence continues at coordinate 44,560 of NZ_JAVRBM010000010.1, forward strand.
TTGACTACAACTTTTCATGCTCTCAAAGAATGGGCAGTTGCCATAAATGCCTTGGAAAGTGGCAAAACAATTATGTTGCTCCGCAAAGGCGGTATCCACGAACGAAATGGACATTTCCAAGTTGCTCACAAGCAAATTCTGCTTTACCCTACTTATGAACACCAACAAGCTTTCATGCTGAAAGCTGAATATGCGAATAATGTTTATCCAGTAACATCAGGCTGGCACCCTGAAACAGTTCGCATTGGCAGTTGGGCTGAAATTACAGATATTTTGCCCTGTAGTGACGAGTCTATTGTCAACAGTTTACTTCCCTTCCATATTTGGAACGAGCATTTTATTAGCGATCGCCTCAAATGGAAAGCACGTCAACCCCTTTATATTCTGCTTCTGCGGACATATAAACTACCGCAAGAGCAAGAAATTCCCTATTACGCCAAATACGCTGGCTGCAAGTCATGGATTGATTTAGATCGACAAATTCAGTTGCAAACAGCACAACCAGTTTTATCTAACCTTGCATACAGCCAAATAGTAGAGACAATTCGCCAGATTGTCGGCGATAAGTTGTATGCTCCATCCTTCTAATAACCCAACTTGTTGCCCAAATCCCCGACTTTTTTAAAAAGTCGGGGATTTAAATTTAGTTTGTATACAACAAACATCAAAATAGATTTTATATTGTTTGCTCATAGTGTTTAATCCAGGACTTACGCAAGATGTGGCTGAAAACCTGATTATTGCGTAGCGGTAATTCATGAATTACCGCTACTTTCGTGATGTTTTGCGTAAGTCCTATAATCAACGGAACTTTATAACTAACTTCCAGAATCTGCGCTTATATATGTAAGCAGAATGTACTCGTCAATTATTTCTTGACTACTAACCAATAGTAACAACAGTTACCATTGCATCGGCTAGAGGGAGATGAGACAAAGCACACTAAAAATTTATTTTTATAAGTGAAAATTTTATTTTATTTATGTGTTAAGTAGCTTTTAGGATGTTATCTGTATAATTTATCATTCAGTTTAAATTATCCAATGTATAATCTATCATTCAGTCTGATTGATTATTGACCTCTATTACTCATTCCCAGGTTTAAATTTGGAGATGAGGGCATCTCTTTTTAAGACATAACATACTACTCACTTAGTAGTTATTTATTAACAGAATTTGATAAGTTATGTAGGCATACTCTATCCTAGACATTACCTAAACTTGTGCTTCCAAAATCATGAGCCATTATATGAATAGTTAGCCCGTTTACAGCACTATCCAATGTCTCAAGACTTATTAAACTCCTTTCAAGAAGCATACAGTAATCTCGAACTGTTTCCATTGATGGAACGGAACGAAATGGAAAGATTTCGAGTCGAATATGGTGATGATTTGATTGCAGACCTGAACCAATTAGTCGAAGATAGTCCTAATGGAGATGGCAAAATTGTCTTTACAGGACATCGAGGATGTGGTAAGTCTACTTTGTTAGCTGAGTTTAGCCGACAAATTCAAGATAAATATTTTGTAGTTCTGTTTTCTATTGCTGACAAAATTGAAATGTCGGCTGTTAATCATATTAATATACTGTTTGCGATCGCAGTTAATTTAATGACAGAAGCAGAAGCACGCAAAGTTGATATTCCACAATCTACTAAAGAAGCTCTTTATAAGTGGTTCGCTACCCGCACTCGTACTGAAGAATTAAATTTACAAGCAGAAGCTAGTATCGGTTTTGACCTTTTAAAATTGATTAGCTCTAAATTAAAAGCTGATGCAAGCGTTCGGGATGAAATTAAGCAAGAATTTGAACGCAAGTTATCAGATTTAGTTGCCAGAATTAATGAAATTGCTGCTCTAATTCAAGCTGCAACTAAACAAAACGTTTTAGTAATTATTGATGATTTAGATAAACTTGATTTAGGCAGAGTTAATGAAATTTATCGAGATAACATTAAAGCTCTTTGTCAACCTAATTTTCAAATTATTTACACTATCCCGATCGCAGTCCTTCGGGAAACATTTATCAGCACAATAATTGCCACTGAAACCAACGATCAAGTTGTGGCAATGCCTGTTTTAAAAATATTTGATAAAGGTAAAAATCGCTTTCCAAATGCCCAACCTCGCCCAGAAGCAACAAAAATTCTCGGTGAAGTTTTACAAAAACGGATTCCCAGTGAATTAATCGCAGCAGAAACGGCTGAAAAAATTGTTATTTACAGTGGTGGCGTATTGCGAGAGTTAATTCGGATTTCTAAAGAATGTTGCCGTATATGTTTGCGAACGATCCGGCGAAATCCTTCAGCCGAAGTTATTATTGATGATAAAATTCTCCTGCAAGCAATCAATAAAATTCGCAATGATTTTTCCATCCGTTTAGGAAAGGTTGATATCGATATTTTGCAGAGTATTTACGAACAATTTATGCCCAACGACCCCAAACAAGCAGAGTTTTTAGATTTGCTACACGGGCTGTATGTTCTAGAATATCGCACTGATGAAACTTGGTATGATGTTCATCCAATTATGATCGAAAGCTTGAAAAGACAAGGAGCCATTAATGTTAAATGAAGAATTATTAGATGATGAAGGAGAAAATCAAGATGCCTATGATGATTTAATTGTTTCGATTGAAGCTCAAAAGCGGGGATTAAATTTACTAATTGCAGTTTGCGATGATGCTAGCTTTCGCGATCAGATTATTGCTCAATATGAAGCTGAACTACAACCCGCTTCCCATGCATATCGAGTAACTTTAGCGCGTCAAGAACCAAGCCTAAAAGCTGCTCTTAACCAACTGATACAACAAGAAGAATATCTCCGTCAGCAAAACCCGGCGGTGATTACTGTGACGGGTGCTGAACAATTGTATTTTCTCAGGTTGGGAAATGAGCAATCAGAACAGGAGAAATTTTTTGGTTACTTACAGTGGACAAGGGAAGGATTGCGCGAATTTCCATTTGCGATCGTGCTTTGGGTAACTAACCAAATTTTAGTTAACCTAATTAAAAAAGCTCCTGATTTTTGGAGTTGGCGCAATGGTGTATTTCGGTTTGAATCTAAAAAGACGAATGCTATTCCTGGTAAAGAATTAGAAAATATCCGCTTTGTTTTTCGAGACACAGAATTAGCCAGCACAGATACTAATGAAAATAACCCCTTTTTCTTACCCATTCAAGATTTACAAAGATTAATCGAGAAGGTAGAACAAGAACGGGGAGCTAAAGACCCAACCTTAGCTACGTTATACTCAAGATTGGGTGATATTTACCACAGCAGATTAGATCGGGGTGAATCTCAAAATTATCAAGAAGAACAGGAATTAGCAATTAAATATTGGCGTCAGGCGAGTGAGCTACAAAATGAATTAGGTTTGCAGATAGACTTAGCTACTAGCCTCAACAATTTGGCAGGAATATATCGTGCAACGGGACACTACAGCGAAGCCGAACCTTTATATAAACAAGCTTTAGAACTGAGTAAACGCCTGTTAGGAGAAAATCATCCTGCTTTTGCTACTAGCCTGAATAATTTGGCAGGACTCTACAAATCTACTGGACAATATAGTAAAGCAGAACTTCTATATCAACAAGCTTTAGAACTGAGGAAGCGTCTGTGGGGAGAACACCATGCCGATGTCGCTGCCAGTCTGAACAATTTGGCATTACTATATGATGAACAAGGACGTTATGACGAAGCAGAACCTCTATATTTGCAATCATTAGAACTCGAAAAACGTCTGGTTGGTGAAAATCATCTTTCTTTCGCTCTGATACTGAATAATTTAGCGCTACTTTATTATCATCAAGGACGCTACAGTGAAGCTGAACCGTTATCGCAACAAGCAATAGAATTAGATAAGCAGTTTTTGGGAGAAGAAAATCCCGATGTTGCAACAGATTTGCACAATTTAGGTTTAATATACCGCGCTCAAGGACGCTACGGTGAAGCCGAGTCTTTGTTTTTGGAATCGTTAGAACTCAAGCAGCGTGTATTACCAAAAGCGCATCCACTGTTAGCAGATACTATCTATGCTTTGGGTTATATGTACAGAGAGCAGGAGCGTTACAATGAAGCGGAACCCTTATGTATAAAAGCCTTAGAACTTGATAAGCACCTATTGGGAGAAAACCATCCTAATGTTGCTGAAAGTCTCAACAATTTAGCAGAAATTTATCGTGCAACTGGACGTTACGATGAAGCAGAACCGCTTTATTTGCAAGCTTTAGATATTTGCGAACGAGTCAGGGGTGTTAATCATATTCGTTGTGTAGCTGTTCGGGAAAATTTAGAAAAACTTAGTGTAGCAATGCTAGAGAATTAAAATCAGAAAATCTCATGCAGAGGCGCACAGGTGCAGAGTAGAAGGATTGAGTTTTAAGACAGTCGCTAGAATCATTTGATTTTTAGTTAGGTAGCGATCGCTTGTTAAGTAGTCATGCAAAATTAAATATATTCCAATACGGTTGGGTCAAGATCCCCCCGCCTGCGGCGACCCCCTTAAAAAGGGGGTAAAAGAGGATTATAAGCCCCCTTTTTAAGGAGAGTTGGGGGGATCTCCAGGGCAAAATATCACTAACCGAACCGTATTGCCTACCGTGTGGTCTATTTACCTGAAAATAGCTGTAACTTCTGCCTTCACGTTTGCGTGTTCCGCGCAGTCTGTAGCAACTTCTGCCTTGGCTGTAGCAGCTTCCGCCTTCACGTTTCAGTGTTCCGCGCACCCTGTATCAACTTCTGTCTTCACGTTTCAGTGTTCCGCGCACCCTGTATCAAGTTCCGCCTTCACGTTTCAGTGTTCCGCGCACCCTGTATCAAGTTCTGCCTTCACGTTTCAGTGTTCCGCGCACTCTGTATCAAGTTCTGCCTTCACGTTTCAGTGTTCCGCGCACTCTGTAGCAGCTTCCGCTTTGACGTTAAGCTGTTCATTACAAGCGTAATGTGCGTCAAAGCGTGATTTTGCTTACTAGTTAAAGAATGTAGAGACGTTGCATTGCAACGTCTCTACATCTGGGTTATTGCATGAGAATTTGACGGATTAAAATGCTCATAACCTCATCTGGGTTATCGGTTGGTTGCAGTGGACTCCAGTCGCCAGCACTGGCGTAGCCAATTACCTGTAAATAGTGGATTGTGCTGGTAACGGCTTTGGGAGAACCAATGAGTAGATGCTTTATCCGTTCTCTTCTACGAAATGAACTCTCAGACGGTTGATTGCCTATGGGTGGACTGGAATCGTTGCCACGCAGATATTGTTCTAATTTTGACTGGGCGGAATTTTTTAATTGTGCCATTATTGTATTCATACTCCGATTTTGGGGTTTAGATAAGGGCGATCGCACACTTCTTTCCGGGATGAGGCGATCGCCTTTATCGATCTTGGGGTTTAGATAAGAGCGATCGCTGTCTTCTTTGGGGAATTTGGCGATCGCCTTTATCATGTTTTTATAATAGAGTATAATTTTATACTTGTCAATCACTATTTGCAGAATTTTTATTAATAATTCTCAAGTTTTAACGGCAATAAATTATGCATATTTTTGAGTTTTGACTTTTGACTTCCCCAACGGGGTCGCCTTTTTTTCAAGCAAAGTTTTTACTATCTGAAATTATTTATTTTTGACTTTTGACTTTTGATTTTTGACTTCCCCAACGGGGCTGATGTATGGTAAGTTTAATCACAATCCAGCCAGTAGTCTGTTGTTAAGCTGGCTCAAAAGTTTATATGGTGGACAGCAGTACAGATAATCCCAATTCTCGACAAGAGTCTATTCTGAATGCTAATGTCAGCGATCAAGCAGCAGACTTAGACTCTCTTGGTTTTGAACCTTATGTTAGTGCGATCGCAGAGTTTTTAACTAATCCTGTAACTCAACCTCCACTCACTATTTCTATAGAAGGTGCATGGGGTAGCGGTAAGTCTTCTTTTATGAAGCAACTCCAGAAAGCTATTGAAGAAGGTCAACAGAAAAAGTTTGAGAATAAATTACAAAATAATCTCGGAAAGTTTGAAATCAATGCAAGGACATATATTAGAAAGTTTTACCGACGCTTACCATATCGGCTTGATGACACTCTGGAATTTATTTTTCTTCAAAGTTTATCTATTTTAATTACTACATATAAATCTTTACGTTTAAATCTTAACAAGCTGAAATATAAGCCAAAAACAGTTTGGTTTAATGCTTGGAGACATGAAAAAGCCGAAGCTTTATGGGCAGCTTTTGCACTTGAGTTTCTTCGCCAAATTTCTCTATCTCGCCATCGCAGTGATATTTTTCGTAATTTAATAGGTAACTTTAGGCTGTTTTTATTTCGTTTCGATTGGAAAAACGGAATTCAGCTAATCTTTCTAGCTCTATTAGGTTCATTGATTATCATAGTGTTCGCTGTTGTGGCGTTACAGAAAGGAAATGAATTATTGCAGCAAGGAGGCGAGATCAAGCAAATTTTTCAGCAACAGTTAACTCTTCCTTCTGTAATTCTAAAATTTATCGTCTATGGATTTTCAGCCACAGGCTTTATTTCTCTTTTACTCAAACTCCTAAATATAGGCGACCCCAAAAACGATTTAACTAAATACCTCAAGTCGCCTAATTATGAAAACCAAACTACTTTTGTCGAGAAATTCCACGAAGACTTCAAAAAGATTGTCGAAGCATACGCAGGCAAAAATAATAAAGTCTACGTTTTTATTGATGACCTTGACCGTTGCGAACTTCCTAAGTCTGCTGACTTGATGCAGGCTATCAACATGATGATAGCAAACGACCCGCAATTAATTTTTATTCTTGGCATGGATCGAGAGAAAGTAGCGGCGGGTATTGCAGTCAAGTATAAGGAACTGATTCCTTATGTAGCGCTTGATGTTGAAACACCAGTCAGGTATGGTTCATCGATTAAAGCAATGGAATATGGTTATGCTTTTCTGGAAAAGTTTATCCAAATTCCCTTTCAAGTACCACAACCGGCTCAGTCCGACTTTCAGCGTTTTTTAGATAAAATCGCCCTTCCTGTTCAGCAAAAAAAGAAGCCCAGTTTTTGGAAGTCTATTAGGAATAATATTTCCACATTCTTAAGACAACTTAATAATCAGCAGCAGCCAAGCCGAAATTTAGAAGTACAACTTTCACAAGTGCAACCCCAACAAACACAAACTCCACAGCAAAATAAATTAGAGCGTCGTGAGAGAATCAAATTTAATGTAACCCAAGACTCTCCAACGGTTCGGGATATTGTGTTAATGGTCGCCTCTGCTTTAGATTATAATCCGCGTCGTTTGAAGCAGTTTATTAATTTGTTCAGACTCAAAACCTATATTGCCAGTAATACAGGACTATTTGATGAAATAGTCGATGAATCGCAAGGTGCGTCTATTAATCAACTTTTGACTCTAGAGCAATTGGGTAAGTTTACTGCTATTAATGTGAAATGGCCGCGGCTACTTGTTGATTTAGATGTAGACCGTAAGTTACTAACAAATTTACAAAAAATAGCGCTTAATCATACTGCTAACTTTGACTTTAGTAAGTGTAATGAGATTACAAAATATTGGGGTGGAAAACCAAAATTATTAGAACTACTCTGCTATTCTGAGATAAGTTCTTCTTACCAATCAGGGACAATAGATATAGAAGAGAAATATAGCCTGGAAAAAGTAGACGTAGATAAACTCTTACAGGTGTCGCCAGGAACACAAGACGATCTGAGTTCTGAAAGAAGCGTAGACTATACTAAACTGCGCGATTTCCTAGCAGCAAGAAATTGGAGAGAAGCTGACTATGAAACTTATTTGGTGATGTTGCAAGCTGTAGGAAAAGATGAAGACTACTGGTTATATCCAAATGAACTTTTAAACTTCCCCTGCACTGACCTGCACACAATTGACCGCTTGTGGGTAAAATATAGTAATGGGCGTTTTGGCTTCAGCGTTCAGAAGAACATTTACTTAGAAGTTGGCGGTAAGACTGACGGCAAGTATGATGAAGAAGCCTATAATAAGTTTGCGATACGCGTGGGGTGGAGAGTGGAAGGGAACTGGATCTCGAGCAACGACGTAAATTTTGACATATTTGCCCAAGAGGGACACCTCCCCATACTTCATATATCAACGAACACCTTCCCACCCACACCCCGCATAGAATCTCTAACAACCTTTTCGACAATGAAAGCTATCTCTTCTCTCGCATCGAGACTTGTAAACTGTAACATATAAGGCTTTCGCAAGTTTGTAAACATTTATCACAGCCCACTTTTCCACGCAATAATCAACATTTCCGAGATTCGATACCTGGCACTGTTAGCGATCGCCTTTTTTTCAGCACAATACAATGTTTGGATGTTACTTTGGAACTAAGCAGAAGACAATTATAGCGGTTCTCGTTTGGGTGCAGTACAGTTTTGACCTCTCTCCAAACCTCTCTCCTAAGAGGAGAGAGGCTTTGAATCTTACTCCCCTTCCCTTGTAGGGAAGGGGTTGGGGGTTAGGTCTGTATTGGACTCAACTGCAAAGCGCTATATTTTCGCTTTCTGTAACATTTTGGTTCCAGCTTCAGGACGGAACAATGACACAAACCAAATCCCAAACCTTTGCGATTAATATTCCATCTACACTCAGACTGACAGTCTCCCACGAGCAGTTTATTGAATTGGCACTAGCTAACAGAGATTTACAATTAGAACGAACTGCTACAGGAGAGTTGATTGTTATGCCACGGACGGGTAATGATACAGGAAACAGAAATTTAGATATAGAAGGACAAATTTGGTTGTGGAACCGTCAAACTAAATTGGGTAAAACATTTAATTCTTCTACTGGTTTTCATCTTCCTAATGGTAGCGATCGCTCTCCCGATGCAGCATGGATACGTCAAGACAGATGGGATGCTCTGAGTTTAGAACAGCAGGAAACTTTTGCTCCAATATGTCCCGACTTTGTAGTGGAATTACGGTCTAAAAATGATTCTATAGAAAAATTACGCGCGAAGATGAGGGAATATATAGATAATGGCGATCGTTTAGGTTGGTTAATTGACCGGAAAAATAAACAAGTAGAAATTTATCGTCAAAATCAAGATGTGGAAGTGTTGAAAAATCCTGTCAGTTTGTCCGGGGAAGATGTTCTACCTGGATTTGTATTGGATTTAACCGAAGTGTGGAATTAATTAAGGATAAGGGAGATGAGGGGGATGAGGGGGATGAGGAAGATGAGGGAAACAAGGAGAATAATTCCTCACTCAACAGTCAACAGTCAACACTCCCAATACCCCAATCTAAAATCCAAATTCGTCAAAATCTAGAGAAACTTGCCGCAGCAATGCAGAATAATGGAGAGTGCGATCGCATTACATAGAACAAAAATATCATTTTGGGTTAAGCTGACTCTAATCTAGAGATAGCAAAATGGCTAAAGATGTTTTCCATCAACAGGTAAAAAAAGCATTAATCAAAGATGGGTGGATAATTACTCACGACCCTTTTACAATTCGTGTCAGTGAAGCGATTAAATTACAAATAGATTTAGCGGCTGAAAATACCATTGCCGCAGAACGGAATACAGAGAAAATAGCTGTTGAAATTAAGAGTTTTATTGCAGATTCAGATATCAGCGAATTTCATACTGCACTCGGACAATATCTCAATTACTGTCAAGCTCTCGAAGAACAAGAAGCAGACAGAGTGCTTTATTTAGCTGTTCCAATCGAAACATATCAAGACTTTTTCCAACTTTCTTTTGTCCAACGCACTCTTCATCGTTACCAAGTTAAGTTGATAATTTATGACCCAAAACGTGAGGAAATTCGGCTATGGATAAAATAGAACACTATCGACAATTTATCAAACAAATTTTGAGCGAACATCAACAGATCGCGTCTAATAATGATACTGTCAAATCACAATTAATTTTAGACAACGAAAACGACCATTATCAACTAGCTTACGTTGGCTGGCAAGGGGATAAGCGGGTGTTTGGCCCGGTCATGCATTTTGATATTGAAAATGGGAAAATATGGATTCAGTATAACGGTACAGAAGAGTCTGTTGCTGAACGATTGGTTGAGTTAGGTGTACCCCCTTCTGATATTGTTATTGGGTTCCATTCTCCTTTTATGCGCCAGTTTACCTCTTATGCTGTAGAGTGAACTTCAACTCAAGTGATGAATACATGAATATTGAACAAGTAGTAAATGGATAGAAAAGCGATCGCATAAAATAATCGTGTCATAGAAAGTGCGATGCTCAACTATCAAGCTGAGGAAGTAGCAATTTGAATGACCCGTGAGAAAAACCCCCACAGGGGGCTTAACAAAGTGTAAGGGTTTAAGTCCCCGGCTTCTATCAAGCCGCAAGTGTTGTGGCGGGGTTTAAATCCCCGTTACAACACGTAATTGCGAATTGCGAATTGCGAATTGGTTTAATTGTCTTCCAAATCTACTAGGGAACTCTAACAAAACCAGCTTGCTCAATTGCCTTTTGTCCTTGGTCGGTTAATAAAAGATTGGCATAAACATCCCCAACCTGCTGTTCTGGACCTTTATTCTGCTTAATAATCACAAACAAGTTAGCAATCATTGGATAGCTGCCATTTTTGATCGCCTCAGTATTTAGCTGGTTGCGCCGACGTGGACACTGTTCAGGCGACACCATCGGCTTCTGATAGGGGGGAATTAGCTGACTAGAAGTCTGACCCAATGGTAAAGCCTTCACGCTACATTGAAAGACTACCGAACGGGCAGAAGCATAATACACACCACCAGGGGTTTTACTGAGTTGGCGCACTGCCTCTGTAGCAGAGTAGACATACTGCACATTAGAGCCAAGTGCTTGCCCCTTTAAGTCGCTGTTATTAGGGAATATTACTGTATCTGCATCCTCTGGCCGTTGGGAAAAAGCTGTGATGGGTAGATTTGGGCCACCGACTTGATTCCAGTTAGTAATTTTACCCAAATAAATTTGCTGCAATTGGTCAACAGTTAAACCAGGCACATTGAGTGATGGGTTGACTACCACTGCTATGCCATCTCTACCTACCTGACGTTGCTCAAGGGTGAAGCCTCGCTCTTTTGCCGTAGCTTGTTCTTCATCTGTGAGGGGACGGGAGGACTGAGCAAAGTCTAGTTTCCCATCAAGCAACATCCGAATACCGGAGCTAGAACCAGGGCTACCATTAACAGGATCTACGTAGTGTAATTTTAGTTCAGAGCGAGCGTTCTGGATCTGAGAATCTACCAATTGCCGGATAGATGCCCAAGCTGTACTACCTCCGTAGTTGAATGAGTCAGTGGGAACATCAGCAACTGTCTGAAAATTGGATGCATTCTTAGATGCATTATTATCAGAGATGCTGTTGACATTTTGAGCAGAGGAAGAGTTAATAGTGTTGCGCGAGAATACATTTGGCTTCAAGAACCACCAAAGTAATCCGCCAATAACTATAATTGTCAAAACTTTACCAATAATCAAACCTCTGAGAAAGAGGGCGATTTCGGTGTTAATTAAAGCTTTTCTTTGATTTGTATTGTCCATATTTTTAAATATTGTTTCATTGTATTGATCTTACAGGAATATCTAAGTATTTATCCTACAGTAATTTTGAAATATTTAAATTCAAAGTAAATCTCTAATAGCTAGTTAATAAGCAGTTTTATGATTGCTGCTAGATGATTAACTCTTTCTAATGTAGTGAGATTAAATTTGCTCTTTGGTAGTTCTTGCAATGGTGCAATTGCTTTAACTGATTCTTTTGTTAGGTGTTGATTTAGCTACTAGACTATTCATATTAGTTAACGGTAACTCAACAAATTTTTCTAGAAAACTCTTTAGTGGAGTCGGTTGGTTTGGAAGTGATGTCCCCGTATTAATAAAGGTGTAGATTAAAACTATTACTATCAAACTAGTGGTAGCACCAAGACCGATGCCCAGCAGTAAAATAAAGTTTTTATAAGTTAGCCAATAGGTATCATCAGCCTTGTGGTTGATGTCAGCAGATTGTAAATACTCTGACAACGCTATATCATTAAGGGCTTGCAAAGCTTCTGTGGCAGACTGATAACGCTGGCTGTAGCGATCGCGAACCATTGTATCTAAAATATTTGCCAGAGCATCACTTACCTGTGCCTTGTCGCGCCAGATAACTTCTCCAGTACTGGGATCTTCTGGTAGTTGCTCAGGTATTAAACCTGTTAAAGCTTGAATGCCAATCATCCCCACAGCATAAATATCGCTGCAAAGTTTTGGCTTTCCCTTAGCCTGTTCGCTTGGCATATAGCCAGGAGTCCCGACAGCAATTGTTAAACCTGCTCCCAAAGCACCAATTTTTTTAATACTCCCAAAATCAATTAGCACAATCTTCCGATCAAAGTACCGCCGCATTAAGTTTTGAGGCTTAATATCTCGGTGAACAATATCGTGTTGGTGGACGAAAGCCAGTACTTCTAGGATGTCTTTTAATAAATTTGAAACTGTATTCTCGTTCAGAGGCTGACCTGGGACAATTTCTTCAGTCAAGGCATAACCGTCAATAAATTCCTGGACTAAATAGAAATCCCCGTCTTCATTAAAATGGGCAAACAGTCTCGGAATTTGATCGTGGTTGTTGCCTAGCTGGTATAAAACTTCCGCTTCCCGATCAAATAGCTTTTTAGCAATGGGTAGAACAGCAGGGCTGGAATCTTTTGGGTGGAAATGTTTGACGACACAATGGGGTTGTCCTGGTAAATCCAAGTCAATAGCTAAGTAGGTATCACCAGAACCTCCGCTTCCTAGTTGTTTGATAATCTCAAAGCGATTCCGAAGTGTTTTTCTTTTGAGAGAATATGGATGTCTATTACGTATAGCATCCCCTAATAAGTAAGTATTACCAGATTCTCCGCTTTCCATCACTTTGACAGTTTCAAAGCGACTTCGAAGTACTTTTCTGACTAGAGGGTTCTGGCTCATGTGGCGTATACTACTTCTTAATTTACTGACCATTCAGAGCTTGGTGAGGTTATGAATAACTGCTTGCTGTTAGGTTTACTGGTATTTGCGGCAGTTAGCCATCGGGCGACCTATGCTTTAGATAAATTGTATGCTTAGTTGCTTGATTGCTTTATTTAATACCTTTATAAGTATCTTAATACAAAATTAATTCATGAAACACTTTTGTAATTTTATCACTTAAGTAAATTTAACACTAGTCTACAGTATTTAAACTGTGGGCAGAAAATAATATTCAGGAATCAGGATATTTATTTTAATTTTTAAGTATTTTTACTTGCAAAACCTTGGACAGTGGAACTTTAAGGCACAAATACTCTTACAGTGTTCGCTACAATTTTGTTACCAGATTTGAGTCATTACTAAGCGCGATCGCGTTGTCAGCTCAATATGAGTAAGTTCGACGAAAAAACTAAAAAAGATCGGGTAACTTCTTGAGGTAAATATCGAGTGATGGTTTTTGAAGTAAATTAGGTGTAACTTTTCAATCAATCAGACATTTTATGATCTCGATCTACTCGTAATTCTGGCAAATCTGTAATGCGTATTCGCTTCCATAAACTACCACAATTAATATGTGATATCAATTGTTAAAAAAGAATCCACCCCTAACCTACCTTTAGCAAGGCGAGAGTGCCCGTCAGTGCAAGTTGGGTTATCTGTCGTAAACATTTTTTGAATTGATACGAGCTACTTAAAGGAGAAAGCAAAATGGCGAATTACAATGATTGCAATCTCTGGCAGAACTTCAAGTTTCCACTTTTGTGACTAGAAGAAATATTAGGATTGCATTTACTGAAAGAAATTAAATCCGCATAAATTTGCGAATTTTCTTTATTTATTGGTTTACTCAGTCCTGAGAATATCAATTTACAGTATATTAACTGGTTATTCAATGCTTTCTTCAAAACATCCTACTTTTCCGACTTTTCCCACCTTTTACTTTAATCGTATTAATATCACTTGCAATAACTCAGTTGCATCTAGCAAAAGTAATAGTGGGAATAGTCTAAGCTTGTTTTAATATATTTTTTATTTAACTTTTTTAGGTAAACGATAAATATGCATTATCCATAACCCTTGTAGAGAGATAGCACTGCTACTTCTCTACAATAGACCTGCCTTAAAAATAGAGACTGGAGAAGGTGGGGCCCCCTCTGGGGAAAGGGGTAATGGGGATTGGGGATTGGGAAAGAGGTATTTTCATTGTTCCTTGTGAGCCCGCTCATGGAGTTTCTTGCAAAAGTCCCCCTAACACCCCACCCCCAACCCCTAAGAGCTTGCGGGGAGGGAAGAATTTGACGTAAGTCAAAGGCGGGGTGGGGTTCTTTTTTTGATTTATGCAAGAAGTCTAATCTTTTTCACTGATATAGGAATTATATTTGATTTCCGAAATTATCTACGTAGCTGGGGATGGTGGGGCCCCCTCTGGGGATAAGGGGTAATGGGGAGTAGGGAATAGGGCTGAAGGCTTTTCGAGTTGTGCGGAGTTTTTTCACGCAATCAAATCATAGTCCTATATTTTTATTCTGTTAATTAAAAAAGCCCCCTAGTGGGGGCTTATTAAGTTGTCCGCGTGGAATGAACAACTAGTTAATTAATACTCACAGTAGATACAGTAATCCGAACAAAATAATCCAAATTACGTCAACGAAGTGCCAGTAGATTTCGGCTGCTTCAATACCGAAGTGCTTTTCGTTACTATAGTGACCCGGAACGCGCGATCGCCACAACACAGCAACAATTGCCAAAACGCCGATAGTAACGTGCAATCCGTGAAAACCAGTCAAAACGTAAAATGCACTAGCAAATAAATTGGTAGTTAAACCAAATTCTAAATGGGTATATTCATATACTTGACCCACCAAGAAGATAGCACCCATTGCAGCCGTAATTGCTAACCAAATCTGGGCACCCCGCGCATCGTTCTTTTTGATAGCAGTATCGGCATTGTGCATGACAAAACTACTAGAAATTAGATTGATGGTGTTGACTCCAGGTAGCAATAGTTCTAACTCTGGGGTACCTGCTGGGGGCCATGCAGGTAAAGTAGCACGGAAAGCCAAATAGGCTCCGAACAACCCCAAAAAAATCATCCCTTCAGCAATCAGGAAGACAATTAGCCCAAACATACGATGGTCTGGATGTTCTTCGTGATGACCGACGGACGCTTGTGCCGCGTGGTGATGATTCAGTTCGGTTTTAGCTGGGTCAATAGTTTGACTTTGCATGAATTTTGATAAGTGGGGAATGAGGAGTTAAAAGTTAGGAGTTAAAAGTTAGGAGTTAAAAATTTTGAACTAACAACTTTATTAAAGTCATAACTCATCATTCATAACTCATAACTCCTAACTCTATTTCCGGTCTTCGGGATTGGCGGCAACCGCTGGGTCGGGTTCTGCTCTTAATACCGAGTTCGGGCCGCCAGACAAGACTGGATTAGGATCAGATAAGGGTACACCTTCTTTAGCCTTTTCCAAACCGTAGTCGTAGGGGCCTGTAGCCAGTACTGGGGTTTGATCGAAATTCTCGATCGCAGGTGGTGAAGTTGTCATCCACTCTAAGGTAAGTGCCTTCCAGGGATTATTACTAGCTTTCTCACCGTATAACCAACTCCAAATCGCATTGATGATGAAGGGGAGTGTCGAAACTGCTAGTATGTAAGCGCCATAAGTACAGATTTCGTTGATAAAGGTAAATTTGGGGTCATACTGGGCGACGCGGCGGTTCATGCCCATTAATCCCAGCTTGTGCATGGGTAAGAAGGTCATGTTTAGACCAACTATTGTTAAGGCAAAGTGAACCTTACCCCAAAATTCGTTTACCATCCGTCCCGTCATTTTCGGGAACCAGTGGTAAATCGCCGCATAAATACCGAGAACACTACCACCAAATAGGACATAGTGCAAGTGGGCAACTACAAAATAGGTATCGTGAACGTGAATATCAAAGGGCACTGCTGCCAACATCACGCCACTGATCCCGCCAATTACAAAGGTACCGACAAACCCCATTGCAAACAGCATGGCACTGTTAAGCCGGATTTTTCCACCCCACATGGTTCCTAACCAACTGAAAATTTTAATTCCCGTGGGTACGGCAATGATCATAGTGGTGATCATAAAGAACATCCGCAACCAACCGGGGATACCACTGGTAAACATGTGGTGTGCCCAAACAATTAGCCCCAAAAAGCTAATGGCAAGAGAGGAATAAGCGATCGCTTTATAGCCAAAAATCGGCTTGCGGGAATGCACGGGGATAATTTCTGAAATTGCTCCAAAGAAGGGCAAAATCATGATGTAAACGGCTGGGTGGGAGTAAAACCAGAACATGTGCTGATACACAACTGGGTCACCACCCCCAGTTGGGTTAAAAAATGTCGTCCCGGCAATTAAGTCAAAAGCCAGCAGAATTAGACCTGCTGCTAAGACTGGCGTAGATACCAGAGTCAGTGCCGAGGTAGCAAACATTGCCCAGCAGAACAAGGGCATTTGGTGAACCCCCATACCAGGGATACGCATCTTGAGCAATGTGACGAGGAAATTGATTGCTCCTAAAATCGATGACGTACCTAGTAGGAGGACGCTCATAATCCAAATTCCCTCACCTACTTGACCTGTTACCAAGCTCAGGGGAGGGTAGGAAGTCCAACCCGCATCCGGTGCATCGCCTACCACTAAACTAGCTATCAACAATAAACCCGCAGGGGGAATCATCCAAAAGGCAACAGCATTCAAGCGCGGAAATGCCATATCCTTTGCCCCAATCATCAAAGGAATGAGGAAGTTAGCAAAACCCGCACCAGCTGGCACTATCCACAAGAAAATCATGATCGTGGCGTGCAGCGTAAATAAACTGTTGTAGACTTCAGGGGTGACGAAATCGACTTCTGGAGTTCGCAGTTCTGTACGAACCAAGTCAGCCATCACCCCACCGATACAGTAAAAAATGAATGTAGTGACTAAGTATTGAATCCCAATCACCTTATGGTCGGTGTTGAAACTAAAATAGTCTTGCCATTTTCTGATCCCTGGCTCCTCAACAAGAGCAGGGACATTGGCAGTTTCTTGCACTTGAGCTTGGGTCATTTGTCATTTGTCCTTTGTCATTTGTTCTTTGTCATTTGTCCTTTGTCCTTTGTCCTTTGTCATTTGTCCTTTGTCATTTGTCGTTTGTCATTTGTATGAGTACTAATGACCAGTGACTAATGACTAATGACTAATGACTAATGACCAGTGACTAATGACCAATGACTAATGACCAATGACTATTTGTGAACTTGATGGAGGATTTCTGGCTGAATTCCCATGTCCTTAGTGTAAGGAGCGAGAAATTCATTTGGGGATAGATTGGCAGGGTTAACCCTTCGGGTTCGCGAGTTCCCCATCGCCGGAAACCGCCAAGACGGGGACTCGCTCACAGCAACGGCTTGATTTAGTGTTTCTTTGCTGGCAACTAGCTGCTCTTGCACCCATTTGTCAAAGGCTTCTTCTGGCTCAACGACTACTGTTGCTCTCATTGCACCGTGGTAGGGGCCACAAAGTTCAGCACAGATTAGGGCATAATCGCCTGCTTTTTTGGGGGTGAAGCGAATTTCACTTTGCCTACCGGGGATCGCATCTTGTTTCAGGCGGAACTCTGGCACCCAGAAGGCGTGGATGACATCATTGGCTGTCATATTGATTTCCACTTCTCGCCCGATGGGGACGTGCATTTCACCTGTAGTTATACCAGTTTCAGGATAGGTGAAAAGCCAAGCATATTGTAGACCAGTGACGTTGACCTGTAATTGTGCTGGTTTGCCTGCTTTATCAGGAGTTCCCCCAATTGTCGGAGCAACACTACCAACACCAGGAGCATTCCGCAGTTGGGGAATTTGGTCAGCATTACGAACTTCTGCTGTAGCTGGGTCTTGCATTGCCTCATCAGATTTTTCTTGATTGAGGTTGGGTTCAGTGCTGGGAGGAGTATCGCTTAAAGTTGCAGCGAGTGCGGTTCCCGCACGCTGCGCGAACGCACTCCCTGGCATTACCATTGACTCCTGATTCATCGGCGCTTCATGGATAGCATGGGGATCAAAGCCACCGATTTCGTTGTAGACATCAAAGCTGTAAACAGAAATACCGATAACGATAATTGCTGGGATCGCTGTCCAGAGGATTTCTAAAGGTACATTGCCCTCAACTGGTGGGCCGTCTTCATTGTCACCTGCACGCCGACGGTATTTAAATGCGGAGTAAATTAAAACACCTTCGACGATTAGGAATATACCTGTAGAAACGATCATCATCGCGTTGAACAGACCATCTACTAAGACGGCTTCATCCGTTGCTGCTGCTGGCAACAGACCGTGATTTTGACCGTACCAAAGGCTGGCTAGCGTTAGCACGATGCCAATGAGTAATGTCCAGATTGAACTTGGAATCTTCACGGCTTACTTAATTGAATTTACTACGTTATCTCAAAGCTGCCCACTTACTAAGGTAGTCTAGGCTGTCAGACATGGGGGAAAAAGGTCTGAAATTTTTATTAATTTTTTTGGCTATTTCACTAATTTTGAGTATGAGTTTACTATCATACAACGCCAAAAATAGATGCAAATCTGGAAAAAAATTTCAGGAAAAATTTAGAATGCTTAAATTAATTGTGATTAATCAATTTTTGACATCTTGAAAAATACCTAAAGCTTCAGGCAAAACCTTGCTGGAGTGATTCAAAGTATAAGTGAGTGCTGATCTATAAACCCATAGCCTATACGCTAGGGTGGAGATGGGACACTAAAAGAAAATTGAAAATTTTAACAGATCCACCAAGAGCGGGCAGAAGGTATCATTCATGAGCGAATTTGTCCTACAACAACAAAATGAAGCGGCGCTTCAGCAGCAAAAGCCCAAGGAAATGATTCGTCGCTTGGTGTGGAAAATATGCATAGCCACCTTAATTTTGATGGCAATAGGCAGTGCCACCCGCGTGATGAATGCTGGACTTGCTTGCCCAGACTGGCCTTTATGTTATGGGGAACTGCTGCCAGCCAAGCAAATGAATCTCCAAGTGTTTTTAGAGTGGTTTCACAGATTGGATGCGGCTTTAATTGGTGTAAGCGCGATCGCACTTTTCGGTTTGTCCTGGTGGCATCGTCGTTTCTTACCCTCTTGGCTACCTTGGGCATCCACATTCGCCCTGTTTTTAATAGTCTTCCAAGGCATCTTGGGGGGACTCACCGTTACCGAACTGTTGCGGTTTGATATTGTTACCGCTCATTTAGGAACGGCGCTGTTGTTTTTTACCACCCTCCTGATTATCGGCACAGCACTCACACCCTATCAGGGGAATGGAACCGTTGGTAAGTTGCCTTGGGTCGGTTTAACTGCTGCTGTTCTGGTTTACCTGCAAAGTCTCTTGGGTGCTTTGGTAGGCTCTCGCTGGGCGCTACACCAATGCCTTGGGGGTTCTCAACTTTGTACTGTAATGTACAGCCATATTGCTGGTTTGGTGCCGCCTTCCTTGGCAACCTTGGCAATGGTATTTATCTGTTGGCGGACACCAGCGCTACATCCAGCCTTGCGGCGACTGGCAAATATAGCTGGTGGATTGTTGATCTTACAAATCTTGTTGGGATTCGCCACCTTCAAATTACACCTCCAAGTCGAGCCTCTCACCGTCTCTCACCAAGCTATAGGAGCTACTTTACTAGGTACTTTGGTGGCTTTCACAGTTCTTGCCCTGCGTGATTCAGTTAGTGCTGAGTAGGGAGTGGGGAGTGGGGAGTGGGGACTGGGAAAGAGTTCTTTTAATCCTAATCTTTAGTTCTTAATTTCTAATCCCTAATCCCCATTCCCCACTTTCCACTAAACGACGAAAGCCGCAACGGCGAGTATTGCGACCCACGCAGGTGCAGAAAATCTGTGTTTTCGTTTGCCTGAAAAAGCCAGCTTGAGCGGGGGCTGCATATAAGTTTTTGAAAAATAAGGAAACAGAGCCAAAATGATTGAGACTAATGTCTCTCGCCACCACGAAACATTTTTACAGGTAGTTCAAAGTTATTATCAGCTAACCAAGCCTCGGATTATTCCGTTGCTTTTGATTACCACGGCTGGAAGTATGTGGATTGCTGCTAAGGGAGAAGTAGACCCATTGCTATTGCTAGTAACTCTCACTGGTGGCACTTTAGCTGCTGCAAGCGCCCAGACGATTAACTGTGTCTATGACCGGGATATTGATTATGACATGGAGCGGACGCGCCATCGTCCGATGCCTTCCGGTAAGGTACAGCCACGCGATGCTCTAATTTTTGCGATCGCACTGGCGACAATTTCCTTTACACTCCTAGCAGTATTTGCCAACCTGTTAGCCGCGCTTTTAGCTTTCTCTGGTATCGTCTTTTATATTTTGGTCTATACCCACTGGCTCAAACGTCACAGCACCCAGAATATCGTTATTGGTGGGGCTGCTGGAGCAATTCCGGCGTTAGTCGGTTGGGCTGCTGTCACAGGTACTTTAAGCTGGTCAGCATGGTTAATTTTTGCCATCGTCTTTTTGTGGACACCACCCCATTTCTGGGCTTTAGCTCTGATGATTCGGGACGATTACGCAAAGGTGGGGATACCAATGCTACCTGTGATTGAAGGTGATACGGCAACAGTGCGGCAGATTTGGTATTATACGCTGATCACTGTAGTTGCAACCCTGTTATTGGTTTATCCTTTAGGCGTAAGTGGAATTCTTTATGCTGCGATCGCCCTAATTCTGGGAGGATTATTTATCCACAAATCTTGGCGTTTGTTGCAAAATCCAGAGGATCGCACTGTAGCTAAAGAGTTGTTTCTTTATTCCATTTCCTACATGATGGTGTTGTGTCTGGGGATGGTAGTGGATAGCCTTCCCGTTACCCATAATCTAATTAATGCGGTGATTAATCATCTGCATTTTATTGGTTAGGGGATGCAAAATTTTGCGATCGCGTTGGTAAATTAACGCGATCGCATATCAACATTTCCATTCAGATTCAGGAATTTTTGCCCCTTGAAAGATACTCCGTAATGTACCGATAGGTAAAGTGCGGCCTAGATGTTCAGGGACAATTACTTGTAGTCCCAGGTCTTCACTTCTCCATTTGCGGTGGCTACCTTTTTGAGAAATCAATTGAAATCCATATTGTCTCAGGATAGTTTCAACTTCTCTAGATGTCATGCGCCGGATACGAGCGCTTATGAGACAATAATCTCTCGTGCGATCGCACCAGGGGCTAACTCAATTGATTCCGGTTGTAAATACAATTGAATTGCTTCTTTAATATTTTCCAAAGCTTCTTCTTCAGTTTCTCCTGCTGAAGTACAGCCAGGTAATTCTGGACACCATACAGCCCAATCGCCTGTTTCTAGGTCTGATTCAAGAATCATGCGCCATTTCATAGCTATTCCTCTGGGATGTAATTATTGTAAATTGGAACAGCGATGTCTACGATGGTCACTGAGCGGCTGGTGAGCAGAGTCGAACTCATTCATTAATCTTGCTGATATCTTGGCAATGTTGACAAATTACATTCGTACAGCAATGCACAAAGCAACCTACGAGTTGCTTGAGGATGGAACTTTCTATGGCGAAATTTCAGAGTGTCAAGGAGTGTGGGCAAACGCTGCAACATTAGAAGCTTGCCGAGAGGATTTGCAAGATACTCTTGAAGGATGGATTATTTTAGGATTGCGTTTGGGTCATACTCTACCGATACTTGATAGTATTGACCTGAATTTCACCAAAGAGGTCGCCTAATGCCACCCTTTGGATCGATTAATCGGCGGGATCTGATTCGTTATTTAAAAGATGCAGGTTTTGATGGGCCTTACTCAGGTGGTAAACATCAATACATGGTAAAAGGTGAATTAAAGCTGACAATTCCCAATCCGCATCAGGGAGACATCAGCCCAAGCTTATTAAATAGAATATTACGTCAAGCTAATATCAGCAGAGATGAGTGGGAGGCGTTATAAATTATATGCGCGATCACTCATGAGACAATAATCTCTCTACGCTCTTTAAGGTTTTGGGATTTAACCCAAGCGTATTGTCTCTAAAACTTAAAATCCAAAACTGAAAATTTTTAATACCTTATTTTACATTTACCTTATGTATAGGACTATGATTTGATTGCGTGAAAAAACTCCGTACAACTCGAAAAGCCTTCAGCCCTATTCCCTACTCCCTACTCCCTACTCCCTAGCTACGTAGATAATTTCAGAAATCAAATATGATTCCTATAGTACCAAATTATTCATTCCTAAACCCAGATTCAGTTTATTTTTGTACTAACGAAAGAATATAAAAAGACAATATACAATATGATTTGTTAGAAAATTATTAAAATAAAACTGAACCCCTTGCTATTTATTAAAATTTTAAGTATGATGCCAAACAAAGATACTACCAAAAAAATTACTTTTTGAAAAAGAGAAACTTCGTTAAATAATGTATAGTTTTTAAGCATTTGTTTGATGAGAAATATATTTACAAAATGAGCAGTAGCACCCATTTATTATTCTAATAACTTCTAAATAGCTTTTAAAGGAAATTTATGAAATTTACAAAAAATATATCACTATTCAGTTCAGGTATTTTAGGAAGTCTTTTTCTTTTGTATCCTCCAGCTTATGCTGCTATATTGGTAGAGCCAATTATTACCACAGCTAATAAAAACTTTCCTAATGGAGAAACACTAGGAGCAAATTTTCAACCATTGATAAATATCTTAGGAAGTAATGCTCCTGATGCTGGGAATCAAGATAATTTGTTAAATGATACAGGGTACACAATAAATAAATTATCCCTATTATTGTTAACACAATTTGATTTAGTCGCAGACGATGTATTCTGGGGTGATGTAAATGGAGATGGTAAAATCGGTATATCTAACATTTTTTCAAATATTACTATTGCTTCGGATTTAGCTCTTGGAGGTACTCTTGTCCCTAGACTAGATTTAACAGGGGGAACAATCTCTAATGGAAAGCGTTTCACTATTCAATTTCTTACCAGTCCAGATTTAACTCCTATTAATTCTCAAGAGTACGGGCCTCTTGTAACAGGTTTCTTTTATGATGGTTTCAAATCTGTGCCCGAACCTTCCAATCTTTTTGCTTTTGCCTTTGCAATCACAATAGCCATTTGGTCAAGAAAAAGCAAAGCCAGCTAAAACATAATATTCCTGCTCAAAGCATACTCAAAATATCTCATTTACAGTCTTTTCTCACTCATTTAAATCATTAGCAAATTATTGGAAATTGCTGGTTTAGAGTGTAAGTTTTATTTTGGCTAACGACACAAATATACTATGTCATTGCTTTTTAAAATACCTGATTTCAGAAACACCAACTGTGGCGTGATTATTTCTGCCTTGACTTATTTTTAATACACGCAAAGCAGGATTTGTATGAAATCGTCTCTTAACTCTGTCTGCAATACTAATCTTTATAGCAGCTAGAAAATTATAATTAGTATTTATGCCAGTCTAGAAGTATACTAACACTACTGTAGCTTGATTTTAGCAGTATTTTTAGATTCACGATACTAGCTCAGGGTAAGCATATCTTATCAATAAAAAGATATAGCAATCCTAAATGATTCATGAGAAAATACGGTAAGGTATTAATGTAATTTATGTAACTGGCTTTAGAGCTATGTCTTACGCAATATATATAATTTCAGCCACAAAACTCAGTTAAAAAGGAGTTTTAAAAGCTACGTTTGCAGGTTAAGTATTTTCTCACATTTGATTCCGGATTGCTATATTAATCTCAATAAAATCCAAAATAATCGCATTAATGCCTACTTATTGATACTATTTTAGGTCTATGTTATGTTTTTCCATTTTTTTTGCTTACTGGGTTTCACGAGTCTTGATATTTTTGAGCAGATTTATTTCTAGCGGCGTCTACAGTCTCAAGTTACTTTTGCTAGCGTAGTGATATAAGGTTTATCGCTCTCCAGGAAGCACCTGGAAGCAAAAGGATTAATATGGCTCATTTAAATCAGCGTCGTCCTCAAAATGTTAACGGCGATTTTTATGTAGATACTACCTGTATTGATTGTGATACCTGTCGCTGGATGGCTCCTGAAGTATTTTATGATGTTGATGACCAATCGGCTGTTTATCATCAACCAATCAATGAGGCCCAAAGATTAGCCGCGCTTGAAGCACTTTTAGCTTGTCCTACTAGTTCTATTGGCACAGTTGAAAAACCAAAAGATATCAAAGTAGCTCAAGAAAAGTTTCCAATATTAGTAGCGGAAAACGTTTACCACTGTGGCTATCATTCGGAAAAATCTTATGGTGCTGCTAGCTATTTAATTCAACTTCCCGAAGGTAACATTTTGGTGGATTCTCCCCGGTTTACGCCGCCTTTAGTCAAGCGTTTAGAAGAGATGGGTGGAATTCGTTATATGTACCTAACTCATAAGGATGATGTGGCAGATCATCAAAAGTTTGCCGAGCATTTTCAGTGCGATCGCATCCTCCATACTGATGATATTACTAGGGATACTCGCAATGTAGAAATACAGCTAACTGGTTCTGAACCATTTACCTTGACTCCAGATTTATTAATTATCCCAGTTCCCGGTCATACCAAAGGGCAAACCGTTCTACTCTACAAAAATAAGTTTCTGTTCACTGGCGACCATCTTGCTTGGTCAGAAAGCTTGCACCAACTGACTGCATTCCACGGTGCCTGCTGGTATTCTTGGTCAGAACAGACTAAATCAATGCGTCACTTGGCTAAGTATTCTTTTGAGTGGGTGCTACCAGGTCATGGGCGAAGGTTTCATGCTGATAGGGAAACCATGCACCAGCAGATGCACAAGTGTATTGAGTTGATGGAATCTTTGAATTGACCAAATAATTCATAATTATTCGGTTATATGGCAAAATCCACGAAAACCTAACCCCCTAACCCCCTTCCCAACACCGGAAAGGAGGAAAATTCAAAGTCTCTGACGCCACGTGCTTCTCCTGTCGGAGACGCTACGCGAACAGGTCGCAAAGCCGCCCAACGCAGTGGCTCCTCCTTTTAGGGTATGGTGAACACATAAGTATGACCAGTATAGGTTTCAACTCTTCTAGTAGTTTCGTAGGGTGCGTTATGGACACGCCGAAATAACAAATGAGTACCCCGAAATAACAAATGAGTTCTCCGAAATAACAAATGCGTTGGCGTAGCCCGCAATTCGACAAAGCAAATCTACCAGGCGATTAGAAATCGCGGCGACACAAACGTACCCCGTTGGGGAACCCGCAGGGTAGGTCGCCTACGCGGACTCTAAGAATTTGAAACCCACGTTTGCGTAGCGTTCTGTAGGAAAGGTGGCTAAAGTCTCGTATAGCCAAGCCAGTGCAGTCTTGGGGGTTTCCCCCATGAGCAACTGGCGTGCGAATTCCATTCGCCAGGGCAAACGTGTTTTTACACTCATTGAGATGCTTCCAAACTCTATTGCATACAAACCAGAAGCGCTATAACCTGGATTTTAACACCCTTTTAACCAAACACGGATTATGAAAAAGCTGATCAACAAGCCAGAAGACTTTGTGCGGGAAAGTCTAGAAGGTATGGCGGCGGCTCATTCCGATTTAATTAAACTAAACTACGATCCTGCCTTTGTCTATCGAGCCAATGCACCTATTCCGGGTAAAGTAGCAATTATTTCAGGTGGTGGCAGTGGACATGAACCAATGCACGCTGGCTTTGTGGGCAAAGGAATGCTTGATGCAGCTTGTCCTGGTGAGGTTTTCACTTCACCTACTCCAGACCAAATGTTAGAAGCAGCAAAGCTTGTAGATGGAGGTTCAGGTATCCTTTATATTGTCAAAAATTACAGTGGCGATCTGATGAACTTTGAAATGGCAACGGAGTTAGCCCGTAGTGAAGGCATTCGATCGCTAAATATTTTGATTGATGACGATGTAGCAGTGAAGGATAGCCTCTATACCCAAGGACGGCGGGGTGTGGGAACAACTATACTAGCAGAAAAAATTTGTGGTGCAGCGGCTGAGACTGGGTATGATTTGCCACAAATAGCAAATTTATGTCGCCGAGTAAATCTGAATGGGCGGAGTATGGGAATTGCTCTAACATCTTGTACAGTGCCCGCTAATGGAACGCCGACATTTGAATTGGGCGATCGCGAAATCGAATTAGGTATCGGTATCCACGGAGAGCCAGGAACAGAACGTACAGCTATAAAATCAGTAGACGAGATTACTGAAATTTTGACGCGATCGCTCCTTGAGGATGCAGCATACAGCCGCACACTGCGCGAGTGGGATGAAGACAAAGGAGAATGGTTAGATGTAGAGTTAACAAGTCTACCATTTGCCAAAGGCGATCGCTTATTAGCTTTTGTCAATAGTATGGGTGGAACCCCGATTTCTGAACTGTATATTGTTTATCGCAAACTCGCCCAAATCTGCGAACAGCAAGAATTGCAAATTGTGCGAAACTTGATAGGCCCTTACATTACATCTCTAGAAATGCAAGGCTGCTCCATTACCTTGCTGAAATTAGATGATGAGATGATCAGGCTATGGGATGCACCAGTAAAAACACCAAGTTGGTGCTGGGGAATTTAACTAATTACGAATTATGTTGACTCAAGCGCAGATATTACAATGGTTGCAGGAATTTGCAACCGAGATAGAGCAAAATAAAGCATATTTGACAGAATTAGATGCTGCGATCGGAGATGCTGATCATGGTGTAAATATGGATCGCGGCTTCAAAAAGGTAAGCGCTCAGTTATCAACTCAAAAAGACAAGGACATCAGCAGCATTCTCAAAGCTGTAAGTATGACCTTGATTTCTTCTATTGGCGGTGCTAGTGGCCCTCTCTACGGTACTTGGTTTTTACGAGCCAGTACAGCAGTAGTTGGTAAGCAAGAATTGACAGAACAAGATGTTTTAGGAATACTCCAAGCAGGCTTAGACGGGGTACTGCAACGTGGTAAAGCGCAACTAGGAGACAAAACAATGGTGGATGTGCTATCTCCGGCTGTAGCCGCATTTGGGCAAGCTATAGGAGAAAGTAAGGGGACGCTGGAAGCTATGCAACAGACTGTAGCAGCAGCGCAAAAAGGGTTGCAAGAAACTATACCGATGCAGGCGAAAAAGGGACGGGCTAGCTACCTGGGGGAGAGGAGTATCGGGCATCAAGATCCAGGAGGAACTTCTGCTTATTTGATGTTGAAGAGTTTGTTAGGGGTGTTGGAAAGTTCTAAGGAATAACGCTAGCTGTATCAAGGGAATAAATGGCTCACTACAAACGTTTTCACAAGCTACGTCTTCACATCTATCTTACGCGATGGCGGCTATCTCCATAAAGACCGTCTAAGATAACGTGAGTTCGACGGATCTAAAAAACTCCACTTCCATTCCTCTCCCCCACTCCTGAGAGGCTTTGAAACCATGATTTTCTCGTTGTCAACTAAGAATATTTCTGCCCCTCTCCGCGTCGGAGAGGGGTTGGGGAGAGGTTCATCGAACTGACGTTAAGATAAAACGAAAGTAGCGGTAATTCATGAATTAACGCTACGCAATAATAAGGTTTTCAGGCACATCTGCCTAAGTCCTGTAATAGATAAGTACTTCTATTTGTACTCTTGCAAAGCCCCTAACTTGCGAATTCCCGGCCAAATCATAGCTGTAGCAATCACTACTACAATTGTGCCAATTCCACCACCTACAACAGAAATTACCGGGCCAAATAAAGCAGCAGTCAAGCCTGACTCAAAGCCCCCTAATTCATTCGAGGCACTAATAAACACGCTATTAATAGCAGCAACCCGACCACGCAAATGATCCGGTGTTCTGATTTGAACTAATGTATGGCGAATTACAACGCTAATACTATCTAGTGCACCACCAAGCGTCAGCATCAACATAGACAGCCAAAAAGAACGAGAAAGTCCAAAGATAATTGTTACAACCCCAAAGCCAACCACTGACCATAATAAGGACGGGCCTGCTTTGCGTAACGGTGGTAAATACGCTAGGGTAATCGCCATAGTCAAAGCACCGATGGAGTGAGCTGCTTGTAAATATCCCAACTCCACTGGCCCCACATGTAAAATATCTTTGGCAAAGATGGGTAGCAACGCGATCGCACCACCCAACAATACAGCAAACATATCCAATGTAATCGCTGCTAAAATCAACTGATTCTGCCAGACAAATTTAGCACCAGCTGCAAGTGCTTTGATTGAGATTGGCTCAGTTGTGCGGATGGCTTTTTGCCCTTTAATCGGTACTGTTAAAATAAAACACAGCAACGCGGCGATCGCTGCTGCTATATATACTCCTGTAGCACTTCCCAACAGCGCAATCCCGAATCCTCCGAAGGCTGGGCCGATGACTGCGGCTAACTGAAAGCTACTACTATTCCAAGTTGCTGCATTGGTAAACGCACTCACAGGTATTAACTGCCACATCAAAGCATCACTCGCTGGTCTGAGGAATGCTCTAGCGACACCTGTTAATACCAAGCAGGCGTAAATTAGAAAAATTGCACCTTTAGTATAAGAAAGCACTGCCAAAGCTAGCGAACAGAGAGCTAGCAGCATCACTGACAGTAACATGATCAGTTTGCGCTCGCGGCGATCGGCCACATGTCCGGTAATCAAGGTGAGAGCAATCATTGGCAATACTTGCGCCAGTCCCACACCACCTAGAATTATCGCTGAGTTAGTCCGCTCATAGAGTTCCCAGCCGATAGCTACAGTTTGCATTTGCGACCCCACGGACAGTACCAGCCGTCCAATGGTAAATAGCCGATAGTCTCGAAACTTAAAGGCTGCAAAGGGATCGTGTTGTGCAACCTCAAAGTTATGGGGCTTTGAGTTCTGTTTTCTCGAAGACATTTTTTAGTAGAGTTAAGCCTTCTTCAATGTTGGAAATTTGGTCTTCTGTAAGACCTTTCAGCAGATCGGTAATATGAGCGCGAGTTTGATCTTGGGATTGCTTGAGATGGTGTTTTCCATCTTCAGTTAAATTGAGCAGTATCCGCCGCCGTTCTTGAGGATGAGCGCAGCGTTTCACAAAGTCGCGTTGTACCAAGCGTTCTATGGTTGCTGATGCCGTAGCAGAGGTGACACCTAAATGCTCTGCTAAGTCAGATAATGAAGCACCAGGATTCCGGTTGATAAATGCTAGCGATCGCAACTGAGGTATAGATAAAAAAGCGGCACTATGGGCACGCATATCCGCTCGGATAAACCGCATCACTAATGGAACTGTTTCCATTACTCTAGCGGCACATTCTTCGGAAGTTGCACCTTGATTAGGTTTATCCAAGGTCATGGGCTTGTTGTTCTCCTAGTTACATGGCCACCCGTGGATAAAGTTTTCCACCAATGATGGTCAAAATTATTAATGTTAATAAGAGAATTGTACAATCCAGACCAAAGCCATAGATGCTAGTGCCGTTTAACAACATGGTGCTGCGTAAGCCGTCAACCTCATAAGTCAGGGGATTTAAATGGGAAATGAACTTTAACCAACTGGGCATCAACGAGATCGGATAAATGGCATTGCTAGCAAAAAATAACGGCATGGTTAACAATTGTCCAATACCCGTCATCCTTTCTCGGCTTTTCACCAAACAGCCAATAATTAATGAAAAAATGCAAAATGTTCCCGCCCCCAACATGACTATCACTAGCACTTGCAGAATAGCTAGGGGATGAAGATTAAGTTTGACACCTAATAAAAATGACAATCCGTAAATGAATATTACCTGAGATAAGCACCGTACCCCACATGCCAAACCTTTGCCCAACACCATCGCTACACGGGGGGTAGGACTAGCTAAAAATTTATGTACAATCCCTAAATCTCGCTCCCAGATTAGCGTCATCCCACCACTGAAAATTGCTACAAACAAAATACTCTGAGCCAAAATGCCAGCAGAAATAAAGTCTAAATAGGGTAAGTTTCCTGTAGGAATCGCGCGAGTCCGGGAAAAAACTTGCCCAAATATCAGCAGCCATAAAGCTGGTTGTACAGCTCGAACTATTAAATCAGTGGGATCGTGGCGGAGTTTACGCACTTCCAACTCAGCGATCGCCAGAGTTTTTGTAACTAGCTCTTTAATTGCAGAGATCAAATTTACTCGGACAGTAGGTGGTGCTTTAACCCAACCGTTGAGCAGTACGTCTGGTTCTTGCTGTGTCACGGTAGTTCACTCCTGATATTAACTGGTCGCCTGTATAGTGAATAAAGACATCATCCAAAGTTGCATTTGGGTTATCCAAAGAAGCTTTTAAATTACTCGGTGTACCTGTAGTAACGACTTCACCTTGCTGCATAATTGCCACTCGGTTACATAAGCTATCTGCTTCTTCTAAAAAGTGGGTTGTTAAAAATATAGTTGTGCCGTAATCAGCACAGAGTTGTAGTACAAGCTGCCATACTTGAGTCCGGGCGATGGGATCTAGTCCGACAGTCGGCTCATCCAGAAACAGAATTTGGGGTTGATGTAGAACTGATATGCCAATTTCCAACTTGCGGATCATCCCACCAGAGTAGTTTCTTACCAAGCGTTTCGCCGCATCTTGCAAACCCATGTATTCTAGAATTTCATAGATGCGGCGATCGCGTCCTTTGGCAGGTATTCCATACAGCTTGGCGAAGATTAAGAGATTTTCGTAACCCGTGAGAGTACCATCAGCAGACAGCGCCTGGGGTACATAGCCAATAGCCCGTCTCACAGGATTAGATTGACGAGTTACGTCATAGCCAGCTAAGGTTGCTTTCCCTGCGCTGATAGGTAGCAAGGTTGTCAACATCTTAATAACTGTACTTTTCCCTGCCCCATTGGGGCCAAGCAGTCCAAATACTTCGCCTTGTTCTACAGATATGCTCAGGTTATTAACTGCGGTTAACTTCCCAAAACGGCGTGTGAGTCCCTGAGTTTCCAAAATCAACGGTTTTGGTTCGCTAGGAGGTTGCGATCGATTTATTTTTCCCGTCAGTATTGTCACAAGTTTGATGCACTCTATTAATTAGACTAACTAACTATTAGTTTCTCAATGTATTTACGAGAAGTCAATAGTCATATTTGATTTTTAAGGGAGCTAGGTACACCTTTATTCCTTCTTAAGAGTCCCCATTACCCCTTATCCCCAAAGGGGGCCCTACCTTCCCCGGTCTTTACGAATAATTCTCCGAATCAAATCGGATTGCTATATATTCTTACACTTAGTACAGCTTTGCATTAATTCGTAGCGGTTTTAAACGCATAGGCGCTTCTCTACGAGACGCTACGCGAACGCCTTCCCGCAGGGTAGGAACGCTGAGGGAAACGCAGAGGTACGCAGAGGGATTCGCTATGAACTTACGAAATTATGTACTTAGTTCTTCAGCTGCTTCATAAAAGTTTTTTAGTTTCTCAATAATTCTTCTATTACCTAGCAAGGCTTGTGCTATAGCTTGATATTAAAGGTGAATAACAATGCCTGCGGAGGGCTACGTCTACGCTCAAGTATATTTTACCTTTTTGATGCGATCGCACAAGATTTTTCTTCTTCAATATCTCAGCAAAAAAAATAGCAAAGCCAGCAGAAAAAGTAAAAAATTGCGTAATTACTCTATCTAACTGGCTACATCTCACTATGCTTTTGAGGATTTATTTTTCTGGCGGTAAATCTATACTGTAAAGAGTTTTCCCAGCCAAGTTACGCAATGTTACCGTCATCACTTTTGTATTTCCATCAATTTTAACTCCTCCAAAAAATTGCAAACCTTCACTTGGTGGTCGATTTGCTTTTGTATCTGGAGGAAGGCTTTGAAATACTAATTGTGGGCCAAAGGTATTTTCCAATTGGTTAGGGCCAAATGTACCAGAGTTAAGCGGCCCGGCGACGAACTCCCAAAAAGGCTTGAAGTCGGTAAACTGTGCTTTAGCGGGGTCGTAATAGTGGGCTGCTGCGTAATGTACATCAGCAGTTAACCAAACAACATTCTGGATATTTTTGTTTTTGACAAATCGTAGTAAATCGGCAAGTTCTAACTCTCTTCCTAATGCTGGGCCATCTCCATTCGCCCAAGCTTCAAAATCTGTGCTACCGTCTCGAACTATCAGCCCCAAAGGCATATCACTAGCAATTACTTTCCATGTTGCTTTTGATGATTGCAATTGCCTTTTCAACCATTGCACTTGTTTTCTGCTCAAAAAATCTGTTTCTTTACTTGGTACCGACTGATTATTGGGACTATTTGGCCCCCGGTAGGTGCGCTCATCCAGCATGAAAATGTCTAATAATGGGCCATAGTTGAAAGAGCGATAAATTTTCGCCTTATCTGGATTATTGCTTTCATATCCAATAGGCAGATATTCTAAAAACGCTTGTCTTGCTCTTTCGGCTAGCAAGTTAACATCCTTAATTGTATAACGGTCATCGTTGAGGATAATTTGCCCAGGATACCAATTGTTTCTGGTTTCGTGGTCGTCCCACTGTGCCAATATGGGAACTTCAGCATTGAAACGCTTGATATTTTTATCCAGCAAATTGTATATATAGTTGCCACGAAATTCTGTAAGAGTTTCTGCTACTTTGGATTTTTCTGGTGTGGTGATGTTTTTCCAAATAGTGCCGTCGTCTAAAGTCACTTCTGATTGAATCGGGCCATCGGCATAAATATTATCGCCCGAATGGATGAAAAAGTCGGGATGAAGTTGGCGCATAGTTTCGTAAATTTTCATCCCACCAAAATCAGGATTAATTCCCCATCCTTGACCAGCGGTGTCGCCACCCCAAACAAAGAATATATCTTGTCCAGATTTGGGGGGAGTTCGGAAAGTGCCTTTGATAGGAGCGCTGTAAGTGCCTTGATAATCTAAATCTTGGAAAATTACCCGATAAAATAATTGTTGGTCTGGTGGTAGATTCTTCAAATAAAGTCGTGCTGTGAAGTCGCTATTCTTTAAAGCATTGGGCCCGACAACTCGCTGGACATTTCTAAAAGATTGGCTAGTAGAATATTCTACGATCATTTTGGTGGGGCGATCGCTCCGACTCCAGATGACAATGCTATCGTTAGATATATCGCCGCTAGCTACACCATAAGGTATGCCAGGACGCATTTTCTCAGAGGTGATAATTGCAGGTGCTTTGCCAAAAACTGGTGATTTAGCTACAAGGTTTGTGGAAATAATTCCACCGGCTGTGATAGCCGAACGTAGCAAAAACTGACGCCGATTTAGCTTCACTGGGTGATGCAATTTCATAGTAAATAATAGCAACCTTAAACTAAAGTATTACAGGATAATTTTTTACCACACGTTGTTATGTCAACAAGTAAAGATTGAGTTATCTAAGGGTTAATAAAATATATTTAGTTTGATGTAATCAGAATGGTAGTCTTTATTATCAGCAAATTTATCCATGCCGAAACAGACTCATGATATAGAGCAACTAAATTTATTTATGAGCTTATTAATTTTTAATTTTTAATTCGGAGCATTCGCGCAGCGTCTCGTAGAGAAGCGACGTGACTGCTGCTGTCTTTTTAGAAAATGGTAAAAACCCTGTCTGGGGGTATGAAACAACGGTTGCAGATTGCAAGAGCTTTATTGCATCAACCGCAAATTTTATTTTTAGATGAACCAACGGTAGGACTATACCCCCAGACTAGGCGACGCCTCTGGGAAATTATTCGGGATTTAAATAAACAAGGGATGACGATGCTACTGACAACCCATTATATGGATGAGGTCGAATTTTTGTGCGATGCCTTTGGTTCTACCAAGCCAGGACGCATCAGTATTATGGATAGCGGTAAGCTGATTTCTTTGGGAACTTTACAACAGCTGCGTTCTGCTCACGGTGAAGGTTTGGTGATGAAACAATTAGTGTGTCTAATGTAGGAAGTGATAGCGCTTGTAATTGGGAATATCTGTTTTTCGCATCCTTGGATGCAGCAAATATCTACTTGAATGAACAGCCCGATAAAACCGGAATGATGGTGCGTCCCTCTAATCTGGAAGATATTTTTGTGGAATTAACGGGACGCCAGTTAGATTAATCTCATCCTCCTAACTGCCGCAGCATGGCTTCTACCCTTTCTACGCCATTTGAGTCATTGCGCCGCTTGTACAAGTCACGGGCTTTCTGAAGCAAGCTGTTTGCTTGTTTAGCTTGTCGTCGTTGTTTATACATCGAACCCATTAACTCATAAGTCTGGGCGTTGTTTTTATCCAAGTCGATTGCTTGTTGGTATGCCCAGGTAGCAGCAGTATAGTCTCCCATACGCGATTGCGTCACAGCCAATCCTAAATAGGCGTTGACATTGTTACGGTTCAGCTGTATAGCACGACGATAACCTTCCTTTGCCCCACGTGTATCGCCCAAATTGGCTTTGATGTAACCCACAGCGTAGTAAAAATCACTATTGTTAGGGTTGATAGCGATCGCCCGACGATAAGCTGTTAATGCTGCCTGGTAATTTCCCTGTTGAGCGTATAAATACCCAATACCTGAATGAATTTTAGCATTTTTGGTATCTAGTCTAGCTGCTTGCTGATAAACAGCGATCGCACCACCATAATCACCCGCATTCACTAATCTCCGTCCTTCCTCTAGCAATTGCTTTAACTCTGGGTTTTTGGCTTGCGCCACTAATACCTGAGCCTGAGCTACTGAAGGTATGGTGAAAGTAAAACATCCTAGTAACACCACACTAAACACGAATGATGTTGGTTTGTACACAGTAAATTTCCTGAAATTTTAGAGGACTTTTTTCTTGTACATTAAAACAAAAATATGGACTTTTGAAAACTGTATTTCTTCGTATTGATTAAGATGTTAATAGTTCATTCTCTTTTCCTTTACATTTAACACTACATAACAGAGTTTTTACTGAAGGATGAAGTGTCAGGGATCGAGGAGCAGGTGAAAATACCCTACATATAAACCAGTACTCTAGCAAAACAACACATATTTTCATCAGTAGTTATACGTGTTACTCAGAAAAACTCAACAGGCATCTGACTTAATCCTAGATTGTGATGCAGCAAGCTTATAGCCTTTGACATTTATTCCTATTTTTATTTCATTTAAGAATTTGCTGACTCTGTATCCAACTTTTCTGACATTTTTAATCCTTGATACTACCCTTTGAGAAGTTATCATTCAGGCATTTACATCCTTTTTTGCTCATTCAAAGGTAAGATAAATCTAAACTGGAAAATGCTCCATTAATCTGTTTAGGACAATACTAAAACCCAAAGCGCAATCTAAAATTGTCTGAAAAGATGTTTTTCAAACCTGTATTCTGTAATAATAGTTACAATCATGAAAGTATTTTGATAAATACTTTCATAAATATCGAGATATATCCTAATATAGGAGGTTAATTTATGATTATAACTACCACTGATGTAATTCAAGGAGCCGTGATTGAGTCATATTTAGGCATTGTGACAGCAGAAGTAGTCTACGGCAGCAATTTCTTGCGGGATTTTTTGGCTGGTATTCGAGATATTATCGGTGGACGCACTGCTAGCTATGAGCGTCTATTTGAGCAGGGTCAACGCAAGGCACTAGAAGAATTAGAACAACGCGCACAACGTTTAGGAGCAAATGCTGTAATTGGAATTGAAATTGATACTGGCACAATAAATATTGACCAGTCAGGAGTGCTTTTGCTGATTACTGCCACAGGCACTGCTGTGAGGATGCGTTAGTTTTTGATGATTTTTACTTTTGACAATTATTACCTAATTACATACATAGTTAAAGCTACTTTCTGATAGCTAGCTAATAGTTATATTTTAAATTAAGAATTTTTATATGGAAAATTTAGAAAATAACACATAAACAAATACTAAATTATACTAAAAATTGTTAAGAAAATCTGGTTTTTTACTACTAAAGATAGACATATTAAATCTTTCTATTGATAGAGATTCAAACAGAACATTTAGTTATTTAATTTTAAGCATAAACATGAATATACCTAAGCAGTAACTTTGCTAAAACAGCACTGGAGAACATAAGCTATGTCATACGTAAATCGGACAGGTAATGACGTTACATCTACTGATACTGTGGTAGCAGGTCGAGTAGTTGAATATCACGATCTTGTTCGCTGGGGGCCGATTATTGCTGGTTTGTTGGTTGCTTTAGCTACTCAATTAATTTTGAGCGCTATCATTGGTGCGGTTGCAGCAGGCACAGTTGAAGGTTCGGGTGCACCCAGAACAATTGCTCCTAACGCTGCGGGTAATGCGGGGCTTTGGTCAACTATCGCTTTACTAATTTCCCTATTTACTGGTGGTTGGGTTACAGCCCGTGCTTGTGGGCCGATGAACCGCAATACAGCTCTTCTTAACGGCGCAATTCTTTGGGCAACGACTTTAGCAGTTAGCTCATGGCTTTTAGCAAGTGGAGTATCTGGTGCTTTTGGTGTTGCTGCTTCTAATGCCGGAGAAGTCATAAACCAGGTACAACAGCAAGGTGGTGTTAATGTACCACAAGCAAACGTAAGTGCCCAACAAGCTCGTGAAGCAGCAGCTAATTTACGTTCGGGATTGTGGTGGTTTGTGTTTGGTTCTTTGTTGGGTTTAATAGCCTCAATGATTGGAGCCGTAACTGGCGCTCGTAGTCCTCGGACTAACACTTACAACACCTAAATAATTGTTTGAAAAATCAAATGTTATTTATTTTTAAATAAAAACACCTTGAAAAAGGTGTTTTTTGTTTATTATTTAAGATTGGCGTTTCTAGCGTCCGATTAATTCTTATATAGTCAAATTACTCTTTACTAATACCTTTAGTTGTATATCCGAAGTTAAGTATCAGTATCGAATGTTTATTTCTAAGTCTAAGTTTTATCAAAGAAGGCAGGAGGCAGATAGCGCAGCGTTAGCGAGTCTGCGAGCGTCGGGCAGGAGGCAGGAGGAAAACTGCCCTCTGTAACAGCCCGCGACCATAGGGAGTAAGGGTTTAAGACCCCCACCAAATTTTCAATTTGGTGGCTCCCGTTCAGGAGGGGTCTGAATCCCATAAGTGAACCTTCTGCCTCCTGCCTCCTGCCTCCTGCCTCCTTCAACATCTGTTGATGTCCTAATCACCAAGGCTTGTGCTATAAAAGGTTCTCGCTCCAATATTGGAGTTTAGGCAAAATTGTCAACATATCTTATCTGTGAATATCGCGCTTCTAAGAAACATTTCTGTTTTTTAAAAGCGCGATATTTTTATGGTTATTTTTTCTAAGTAAATACAATGAAAATTTTACTACTGCATATCACCATTTCAGGTATGAACCTTCAATTCCCTGTTCACGTCGAATTTTGCCATCTTTTTCAAACCAGGCAATTACTTGCTGTGCTGTCAAATCTTCAATAGTAATACCGTACTCTTGAGCTATATGCTTTAAAAGCTTAAGTGATGAAATTGTCAATCTTGTTAAAAACTTTTCTGGGGAAGATAACAAAGCTGCATCTACTTTTGCTGACTCTTCCAGAGTTAAAAATTGTGCTGATGGTTGCTGTGGTGGTACATCCATAAATACTATCTCAAAGTTAGTTGGGTATAGGGCATTGGGCATTGGGCATTGGGTATTGGGTATTAGAAAATGACTAATGACTAATGACTAATGACTAATGACTAATGACGAATTTGTACCAAATAGCCACAACGATGTTCGCCATCGATAATCCAGTGGGTGCGTTTTACGGTACAATCTGGTAAGACGGCTGCAAACATTTCTAATTCGTGACCACAAATGCTGGGGAAGGACTCGGCAACGTTGGAAATGGCGCAGTTATGCTCCATTAAGATAAAGCGATCGCTCTCAAAGGAGTCATTCACATCAACAGGGTGACACTCTGCCATGAAGCCTTCCGCTTTTCTCAACTCTACTAAGTTGGCTACACGTTCTCGCAGTGAACCGTTACCCACACGATCGCGATATTCTTGAGCTTTGCGCTCCCACTGTTTTTGTAAAATCGATTTAAATTGATCGTCTCCTACCGTTTCGGCTAAGGTGTCTAGCAGCGAAACCGCAAAATTTCCGTGGCCATCACCAAAGCGATCATTCATTGTTCGGTGCAAGCGATCGCGTCCCTGACGACTCAGTTGATAAAGGTGCTGCGGACGCCCCATCCCCGCCGCTTGCACTGATGTTGCATACAAAACTAGCCCTTCCGTCTCCAAATCTTTGAGATGGCGACGAATCGCTTGTGGGGTAACGTCTAAAAGTTCAGCTAGCTCTAAAGCCGTTGCTTTTTCGTGTTTGTGCAGATATTCTAGGATATCTTGCTTGGTTGAGGACTGGTGGGTAGTCGCCATCTTCTGGTGCGAGACGTTCAGCGAACGTCCCAAAAATTTCTTGGAAAATTTGACCGTACCGATTTTGGATTTTGGATTTTGGATTTTGGATTAAAAAACTTTTTGGTACATGCCTTGATGCCACTTAACTTTATGCCTATGGTAAAGAAGAGGGTGCGTTATCGTCAATCTAAAATCCTTGAGCCAAGTACCCTTGTGGTCTCTTTAAATCCCTTCGGGTTCAGCAGTCGCTCATGGGGGAAACCCCCAAGACCACGCTGCTTCACCAAAATTGCAAATCTAAAATCCAAAATTGTTTGACTTTGACAACATTGTTGTTGTTAATTTAGCGTAAAATGAAGATAGATTAAACAACATAACTGTTGTTTTGCTCTCCACTACTATTCTAGCAGCCGTGTAACCATTCCGTAACGGGACATGGGAATCGGCTAAAGAAAACCCGTCTCCCATCCTTATAGAGAGATTCAAGTTCCGAACACGAGAGATTATTACTGATGAGTGCCACTGTCAAAACCTTAGTCAACCAACCTTACAAGTACGGCTTTATCACCGATATTGAAGCCGACACAATTGCGCGTGGACTAGACGAGGACGTTATCCGCTTGATCTCCTCTAAGAAGAACGAGCCGCAGTTCATGCTGGACTTTCGCCTCAAGGCTTATCGCCAGTGGCAAAAAATGACGGAACCAACTTGGCCGAATGTCAAGTATCCGCCAATAAATTATCAGGATATCATTTATTACTCAGCGCCGAAACGTAAGAAAGAAAAACTAAACAGTTTGGATGAAGTTGATCCAACCCTTTTAGAAACCTTCGAGAAGTTAGGCATTTCCCTATCTGAACAGAAGCGACTGGCAAATGTCGCCGTCGATGCGATTTTTGATAGCGTCTCTGTCGCCACTACATTTAAAGAAAAGCTAGCGGAAGACGGCGTTATTTTCTGCTCAATTTCGGAAGCGTTGCAGGAACACCCAGAACTAATCAAAAAATACTTGGGTAGCGTTGTTCCTGTAGCTGATAACTATTTTGCCGCCTTGAACGCCGCCGTATTTAGCGATGGTTCTTTTGTCTATATTCCTAAAGGCGTAAAATGCCCAATGGAACTGTCTACCTACTTCCGCATCAACTCTGGTGACACGGGACAATTTGAGCGGACTTTGATTGTCGCCGAAGAAGGTAGTTATGTTTCTTACCTGGAAGGTTGCACCGCACCGATGTATGACAGCAACCAGCTACATGCCGCCGTTGTGGAACTCGTCGCTCTCGACAACGCCGAAATTAAATACTCTACTGTCCAAAATTGGTACGCTGGCGATGCTAATGGTAAAGGCGGTATTTACAACTTTGTCACCAAGCGCGGTTTATGTCAGGGCATAAATTCCAAGATTTCTTGGACTCAAGTAGAAACAGGTTCGGCAATTACTTGGAAATATCCTAGCTGTGTGTTGGTGGGTGATAACTCTGTGGGTGAGTTTTACTCGGTAGCGCTGACAAATAATATGCAGCAAGCCGATACGGGTACAAAGATGATTCACGTAGGTAAGAATACCCGCAGTACAATTATTTCTAAAGGAATCTCCGCAGGTAATTCTAGTAATAGCTACCGGGGTTTAGTGAAAGTTAATCCGACAGCGATTGGGGCGAGAAATTATTCCCAGTGCGACTCGATGCTGATTGGGGATAATGCTCATGCTAATACTTTCCCTTATATCCAGGTGCAAAATAATACTGGGAAGGTGGAGCATGAAGCTTCTACTTCTAAGATTGGGGAAGATCAATTATTCTACTTTGCTCAACGGGGTATTTCAGCAGAAGATGCTATTTCGATGATGGTTAGCGGCTTCTGTAAGGATGTTTTCAATCAGCTACCGATGGAGTTTGCTGTGGAAGCTGATAAGTTGTTGAGTTTGAAGTTGGAAGGCAGTGTTGGATAAACAATTCGCAATTCGCAATTCGCAATTCGCAATTCGCAATTCGCAATTACGTTTTGTGAAGGGGTTTTAAACCCCTTTTAGTAGGATAAATGGAACCAGAGATGAACGCAGATAAACCAGCGTTCATCTTTGGAAGAATAATTAAATACTCCAGGTGTCCAGAAAGAGAAGGGAGAGAAGATGATTATTGAAAATAGTGAAGTTGTGCTGTCAGTAAGGAATCTGACGGCTAATGTTGATGGAACACCAATTCTTAAGGGTGTGAATCTGGAGGTGCGATCGGGTGAAATTCATGCGATTATGGGGCCGAATGGTTCTGGTAAGAGTACTTTTTCTAAGGTGTTGGCTGGGCATCCGGCGTATGAGGTGACTGGCGGTGAGGTGATTTTTCAAGGACAAAATCTGTTGGAGTTGGAGCCGGAGGAACGCGCCAGAAGTGGTGTGTTTTTGGCGTTTCAGTATCCTTTGGAAATTCCGGGTGTGAGCAATTTGGATTTCTTGCGGGTGGCGTACAATTCCCGTCGTAAGGCGCAAGGTTTAGAGGAAATAGACGCTTTTGATTTTGACGATTTGATTGAGGAAAAGCTGGATGTGGTAAAGATGAATGCCAGTTTTCTCAGTCGGAGTTTGAATGAAGGGTTTTCTGGTGGTGAGAAGAAGCGGAATGAAATTCTGCAAATGGCGCTGCTGGAACCAAAGTTGGGAA
The DNA here is from genome assembly GCF_034531255.1 of Nostoc sp. ChiQUE01b. Taxonomy (NCBI): domain Bacteria; kingdom Bacillati; phylum Cyanobacteriota; class Cyanophyceae; order Nostocales; family Nostocaceae; genus Nostoc; species Nostoc sp. ChiQUE01b. The sequence continues at coordinate 85,514 of NZ_JAVRBM010000010.1, forward strand.
TTTTGGATGAAACTGATTCGGGTTTGGATATTGACGCGCTCCGAATTGTGGCGAATGGGGTAAATCAACTGGCAAGCCCAGAAAACTCGACAATTTTGATTACCCACTATCAAAGGTTACTTGATTATATTGCGCCAGATTTTGTGCATGTGATGGCACAGGGGCAGATTATTACCAGTGGTGGTAAGGAACTGGCGCTGCAATTGGAGTCTCGCGGTTATGACTGGGTGCTGGCAGAGTTTGCAGCTGCCGAGGTGAGTGTGTAATGAGTATTCAAGTATCTCCTAGTTCAATTCCTAATTCAAATGCAGTCAGTTTGACATCGACTCTGTTAGATAGAGATGATTGTCTGACTGGGTTGTTGAATCAAGTAACGGCAACGAAAACAGAAGGTTGGTTGCAGGAATTACGCCAAGGTGCTGCTAATTGGGTACGTCATTCGACTATTCCCACCACCCGCGAGGAGGAATGGCGGTTTACTGATTTGTCGTCTCTGCGAAAGCTGCAATTTAATGTAGAGGCGGGAAATTTTGCGTCTTTACAATTTGATATTTTGCCAGAAGCGGCTAATAGTCGTTTGGTATTTGTTAATGGCGTTTTTGCGCCGGAGTTATCAGCAGTTACAGATTTGCCATCTGGAGTTGTGGTGAGTAATTTGGCTGGTTTGTCTGTGGTTGAGCAGGAAGGTGTACGGCAGTATTTAGCTCAAGCTGAGGGAGCGCAGGAGGTTTTTACTGCTCTGAATACGGCTGGGATAACTGATGCTGCTGTGGTGTGGGTGAAGAAGAATGTGGTGGTTGAAACGCCAATTCATCTGGTGTTTATTTCGGTTGTGGGTGAGACGGCGATGATTTCGCAGCCACGTTGTTTGGTGGTGGCGGAAAGTGGTTCGCAGGTAACTTTGGTTGAAGAGTATACGAACCGCAGAAGCGCAGAGAAAGAGGGAGTATATTTCACCAATGCGGTTACGGAAATTTGGGTGGGTGACAATGCCCAAGTGAGCCACACTAGGATTGAGCAAGAAGGTGCAGAGGCTTTTCATATTGGGAAAACTGCGATCGCCCAAGCTCGTGATAGTCGATATACTTGTCATGCCATAACTTTAGGTGCGAAGTTGTCGCGGCACAATTTAGAAATTTTGCAAACTGGTGAGCAGACACAAACTACTCTCAATGGTTTGACGGTGATTACTGGTAAGCAGTTGGCGGATACTCACAGTGCGATCGCACTCAATTATCCTCACGGTACAAGTGAGCAATTGCATAAATGTATTGTAGGCGATCGCGCTCATGCGGTGTTCAATGGTAAAGTTTTTGTACCCAAACCAGCGCAGTTGACTAATGCAGCCCAGTTGAATCGCAATTTGCTACTATCGTCTAAAGCCAGAGTTGATACCAAACCCCAATTGGAAATTACTGCCGATAATGTCAAATGCGCTCACGGTGCTACCGTTAGCCAATTAGAAGATGATGAAATATTTTATCTGCAAAGTCGGGGAATTGATGAAAACGATGCTCGAAAGTTGTTAATCAACGCCTTCGCTGCCGAAATCATCAACCAAATACCAGTTCCCTCTCTGCGAGAAATCCTTTTAAACACAGTCAATAATCTTAAGTCCATATCGCTTGAATCTTGACTACTAAATTTTAGATTTTAAATTTTGGATTTTGGATTGAATATTCAAAAGCCAAACCAAAATTTAAAAGAATTTAAACCCCCAATGCGAATTTTAGATTTTAGATTGGACAATTTAATCTAAAATCTAAAATCCAAAATCCAAAATTCCTAGAATCTACCAATGACTTTCACCTCTACCAAAACCCTTGCTGATAAAGTTCGCGCTGACTTCCCGATATTACATCAGGAAGTTAACGAGAAACCTTTGGTTTATCTCGATAATGCTGCGACATCGCAAAAGCCTTTGTTCGTGTTAAATACCCTACGGGATTATTACGAACAATATAATGCCAATGTGCATCGCGGTGCCCATACCTTGAGTGCTAAAGCTACCGATGCTTATGAAGGTGCGCGAGATAAAGTTGCCAAATTCATTAATGCTGCATCGCGTCAGGAAATCGTCTATACGCGCAATGCAAGTGAGGCGATTAACCTAGTAGCCTACAGTTGGGGAATGAATAATTTGCAGCCAGGAGATGAAATTATTCTCTCGGTGATGGAACACCATAGTAATATTGTGCCTTGGCAATTGGTGGCGCAAAAAACGGGTGCAGTACTGAAATTTGTAGAATTAACACCAGAAGAGACTTTTGATTTGTCACAGTTTAAAAAACTGATTTCCGACAAAACAAAGTTGGTGTCAGTGGTGCATATTTCTAATGCTTTGGGTTGCATTAACCCAGTGGCAGAAATTGCTGCGATCGCTCACAAATATGGTGCTAAATTCTTAGTTGATGCTTGCCAGAGTGTTCCCCACTTCCCTGTCGATGTGCAGCAGATAGATTGTGATTGGTTGGTAGCTTCTGGTCATAAAATGTGTGCGCCAACTGGGATAGGATTTTTGTATGGCAAGTTAGAATTATTGGAATCAATGCCACCATTTTTTGGTGGTGGTGAGATGATTGCAGAGGTGTATTTAGACCATTCCACCTATGCAGAATTACCGCATAAATTTGAAGCTGGTACACCTGCAATTGGAGAAGCGATCGCACTTGGCGCTGCGATCGATTATCTTAGCAGTATTGGTATGGATAAAATCCACGCCTACGAAGCAGAATTAACAGCTTATTTGTTTCAACAATTAGAGCAAATTCCCCAAATACGGATTTACGGCCCCAAACCAAATGCTAAAGGGGAAGGGAGAGCCGCTCTTGCTTCGTTCACAGCCGGGGAAGTCCACGCTAACGATTTATCTACATTATTAGATCAAGAAGGCGTTGCCATCCGTTCTGGACACCACTGTACTCAACCATTACACCGTTACTTAGGTCTTGCTGCAACCGCACGAGCAAGTCTATCTTTTTACAACACCCGCGAAGAAATTGATATTTTCATCAAAGCACTGAAAGAAACTCTCGACTTTTTTGCAGGTTTCCTTGCTTAAAGTTACAAAATATTCAGATACTAATTGTGCCAAATATCAGCAACGTATCTTGCTAATAGTTGGCACAATTTAATTATCTAGATTTTTTATAGGAGCAACTAAAGTGTCATACACTGACTTTACTTTAGACAGAGTTAGAAAAACCTTTGGCTTAACTATTTCTGATAAAATTGATATATTTCCATCTGTACATGAAGTAGAGTGTCCACCATTACTTGCAGAAGTATTGCAGGAAAATGTACCTTTAGCTCTTGCTAGTAATACTGAAAAATCCCGTTCAGAGATGATTATTGCGCCTATTTTAATTGCTGTAAGAAAATATTTAAATAATCAAATAAGTTTATTTTCTGGTATCGACTTTACTGTTGATTCAGCACAAGGTTTAAATGGAAATTGCGATTTTATTATTAGCCGTTCGCCAGAATTACTAATTCTGAATGCACCAGTTGTCACAATTGTAGAAGCTAAAAAAGAAAATATCAATGCAGGATTAGGTCAGTGTGTAGCAGAGATGTTAGCAGCTAAATTGTTTAATGAACGTGAGGGTAATAACATTCAGACAATTTATGGAACTGTCACCACAGGAACCATCTGGAAGTTTTTGAAACTCATTGGGCAAGTGATTGAAATTGACTTGGGCGAATATTATATTAATGACATAGGTAAAATTATCGGGATTTTATCTACCATTATGACGGAAAAAGTATTGTAATATGCTTGTAAAGTCAACGCCTGCTGAACAAAGAACAGTGCTACATAACGTTAGCTGGGAAACCTTTGAAGCCTTACTGAGAGATACGGGTGAGGACAGAGGCTCTAGATTTGCTTATGACTGCGGTGTTTTAGAAATCATGACCCCACTTTTTGAACATGAAAACCCCAAAATTCAGTTTGACCGATTTATTCTAGTCTTAGCTGAAGAATTAGGAATCGAAATTATAAGTGCTGGTTCTACAACATTGAAGCGGAAAATCTCAAAGCGGGGAATAGAGCCAGATACTTGTTATTATATCCAGAATGAACTAGCTATTAGAGGTAAGGGAACTTTAGATTTAGAAAATGATCCGCCGCCTGACTTAGCAATTGAGATTGACATTACCAGTAGTTCAGTTAACAAATTAGGGATTTATTCAGCGTTGGGTGTAACTGAACTTTGGAGATATGATGGACAAAATTTAAAATTTTATCAGTTGATAGAAGGGCAATATGTAGAGTGTAAGTTTAGTATTGCTTTTCCTATAGTATCAGTCAGTGAGATAAGTAGATTTATTGAGCAGAGTAAAAGTATGGGAGAAATTGCTTTGTTAAAATCCTTTCGGACTTGGATGAGGGAGAAGATAAGGTAGTTTCCAAGAGCTACTATAAACTAAGAAAATTAACACTAGCTTTGATAAAATATTGTGAAATAATACAAATTTAGGATATTTTAATAGTTAGCTATTAATTTGAAAAGTTATCATGATAAAACTCAACATAGATATTAACTGGATAATAGAAGTATTAAAAAACTATAATGAATTGGGTGAATTGATTATAGATATGGAAAGTAAAGTCATCCACCTATCTAGGGATAATGAAATTAATGATTTAGATTTTGAAGAATTAGAGTCTGGTAATCGGTATCTCCAAATACCAGATTTATGTGATGGTAGCAATGACATGGAACTTTTCATCGAAAATATTGAAGATCCTACACTACATTTACAGGTGGAAAATGCATTTCATGGAGGAGGAAGAGGACATTTTAAACGAGTCAAATATATTGTTGGTGATACTTGGACAGAATTTGAAAATGAACAAATAAAAAAGCGGTTAATAGATTGGTTAGAATCAGTAGGTATTGAGATAATCAATGATGATGCCTTAGATAAAATAATAATTCCTAGCAGCATTTCAAATAACAGTCAAATTCAAGAAGAAATTCCAGAACCTAATAATACTGACACTTTAGATAATATTATTGATAATTTTGATCCAGAAAATATTCAGGATGCTAGAAAAAAAATCGCTACATCAATTACTCGTCGCCAAGGTCAGCCTAAATTTCGTCAGCAGTTGCTTGTAACTCATAACGGGAAATGTGCCATTTCTGGGAGTGATGTAGAACAAGCCCTGGAAGCAGCACATATTATTCCTTATCTTGGTTCAGAGACTAATCACCCTTCCAATGGTTTGCTTCTTCGGGCAGATTTACACACTCTATTTGATCTGAATTTGATTGCAATTGACCCAGAAGAAATGACGGTACTAATTGCTCCAAGTCTACGCGGTAAATATTGTGAGGAATTTATAGGTAAAAAAATTTATATTCCTGAGAATCCAATGTATGCACCGAGTAAAAAGGCATTGAGAAAGCGGTATGAGCAATGTGAGTGGCTCAAACAAGTAATTACTCTACCATCTGAATGTGTTGCTGTAGCATGGCGATTTACAGGTGATTATGAAGGAGAATATTGTATAGTTATATTTTCGTATGTTCGGCTTCTTGGCTACGAGTCTCTTTATTGGTGGACTAATAAATTTGTCGGCAACCAATCTACAGACTTTGAAAAAGTGAAAAAACAATCGATTGAAATAGCCGAAACTAATAAACTTCCTTTACTGTGGGGTGTAGGTCACTTGGTTCGAGCTGGAGAAGGGGTTTGTGCATCTGCTAGTCATCAGCCTATGTCACCTAAAAATGGTTTTGATTCCCGTATATGTAATTTTTATCCAGTAGATGAGCAAGGTAATCAACTTGAATTAAAGTCAGCCACAACATTAAAAGATGAACTGGGTTTAACCTCACAACAAATCAGGCAGTTGGGAGAGCCAGATGGGATCAGAAAAAATCCATATTACAAGAATGGACATCCAATGAAATTGTATTCGGTAGATAGAGTTAAAAACCTATTTTCCATTTCATGAGAGGTTTACTCTACATTACTACTCAATATCAATATCAATCCAACGCATTCCAGCGCTTACAGGGTCAAACCCTTGAGGAAATTTAGTGAATCTGTTGTAACAAGCATCTTGAAATTTGGTATCGAAAATTATTGCTTCTTTAAGACTTGCAGAACTTAAATCTGCTCCTCTTAGGTCTGCACCAGATAATTTTGTCTGTAATAGTTCTGCACTATTTAAGGATGCTCCCTTTAATGTTGCTCCTTGTAGGTTAGCTTTCTCCAAATGTGCTTCAGTTAAGTCTACCCCTGTTAAATCTGCCTCACTTAAATCGACTTCAAATAGCAATGCTCCGACTAGGTTTGCCCCTTGAAGTGAAACTTTAGGAGCAATTAAATACATTCCAGCACTAACTGGGTCAAAATCTTCAGGGAAACGAGTTTTTTCGTTATAAAAAGCGCTTTGAAAAACTGCATCTTGAAGTTCGGCGCTACTCAGGTCAGCTTCAAATAAACGTGCTGTTTTCAGGTTAGCTTTTCTCAGGTTAACTCCTTGCAGGTTTACCTTCTCTAGGTTTGTCGTCTCTAAGTTAGCGCCTTGCATATCTGCTGCAAGCAAGTCTGCCATACTTAAGTTTCTAATACCTCCTAAATCTGCTTGTCTCAGATTTACCTCTTGTAGATTTACTCTACGTACTTCTGTCCCGATCAATTTTGCCCCTTGCAAGTTTGCTTTTCGCAGATAAGCCCCTTCTAAATTTGCTTCTGATAAGTCGGCTTTTTTTAGGTTAGCTCTCTCCAGCTTTGCTCCTCTCAGGTCTACTTCCTCTAAAAATGATAATTGTAGATTTGCTCCTCTCAGATTCACCTCTGACAAATTTACGGCTATGAGATCCGCTTGTTTTAAGTTTATATTTTGAAAATCTCTTTTTCCTTCTGCATAGAGTCTCAGTAACTTATCTACATTCGTCTCTGGAGTAAACCCTTGTCCCATACGTGTATCTTTAAGTCTTTTGTAATGGTATTAAATATATTTAACCATTTACAAAGCGATAAACTTCTAAAGGTGGTTTTCTCCGGCGTTGGGGATTGTAAACAACATAATACAAAACCTCTATATCCTCTTAGTCTCTCGATTTTGACAACTCATTTAGGATTGCTATAGTTAGAAAAACCTTTAGCTTAACAGAGTAAAAAAGATAAGATCGGCAAAAATGTTAATTGCTGAGTTGGGATGTGCAATCAGACACCAGGGGTCTTTCTAGAAAATTGCTGCAACTGTGATTTTGGGAATGTTTTGTGCTATGGCATTCACGGCATCCATGCCATAACTCATAAAGAAATCTACCGTATCCCCATCAACAATTAACTCCCACTGAGCGGCTAAAGACCACTCATTTTGATAGTTACATTTTAAACTGTAGTCTTTGACCAGTGACATAGGCGTAGACTGTCGTAGACATCGTTTAGTAAAATCCACCATGTTCTGCTTGTACTATCTAGTTTGTACTAAAGTTAGCTTTATTCAACCGAGAATTGCTAGTTGACGGTTGGTTGCTGTTAGTACAAGCAGCAATAACGCTGCTATTAATTCAGATAGAAACGTATTGAATAAAACTATGGCGACTAAGGCGATGAATTGTTGTTGATGAGGATGATAACGGATTCATAAAATAGTATAATACTCTCTCCTATCTGCGATTGTAGCTGAATCTAAATGTACATTCTAGAATCAGCTTTTGATTCACTAGCGAATACGGCTGAATTTCTAAAGCACGTTGAAAAGCTTGGATAGCTTGACCATACTCTCCTATTGCTGCATAACATAAGCCCATACCATGAAGCGCCCCAAAATGTATTGGATTTATCTGTACAACCATCTGACAATCTGCCAGAGAGTTTTGATAATCACCAATACTGTAATAGAGGAAAGCTCGACGATTCCAAGCTTCGGCAAAATCTGGCTGGTCTTTAATTAATGCCGTCAGCGCTGTTTCAGCTTCAGCAATTTCACCTGCATCCAGTAACTTTTGACTGCGGTCAATTATTTCCAGCCCATAGATTCCCTTTTGCTGAAACCAGATCCGCCAGATTTTTCTGGTTGCCTTGTCGCGCACTGTGGCATCCGGGTTTTTCAACTCTTCAAGTAAGGAATTGATAAATAAAGAATCCATGAATTTGAGATCAGTGAATATACCTTTGTATTAACTTTCTCACAAAAGATATCGATTAAATCATTTTTAAAGTCATCTTTAAATTAGCCGTGATTAATCGCTAATTATGAAATTTCTGTGTAATTTATTGTGTTCAACAATATCTTTATTAGAACCTAAATTTATCTGCTTACTAGCTGCACCGGAAGGTTTAGAGAGTCTTGTAATGTACATTACATTATGATGTGGCATTGTATGTATCTGTCATTGATGACCATTTGGATGAACATGGCTAATTAAGTATTTGGTTGTAAGAACAGGCACGGCGGGTTACGTCTAAGCTTATATAGCAGAAAATAAGCTGATTACCCATAAGCAAATGACGATCAAATCCAGTTATTAACCTAACACTGCACAAATCGTGAGTTAACAAATTCTACTTGATCAAATTTGGAAATATTCTTAAATAAATGCATACTAAATACATCACATTGATACAGTAACTTTATATAAAATAGTGATTAATTTTCTCAGCTATTCTATAATGTTGGATACTTTAGTTCCCCGATGAGAACGATAAATATTACATAGTAGGTGCTAATGATCCAACCGACTATCGGACAATTAGAAACAAAAATATCACAGCGGATTATAAATTTATATAATGAGCGACTAGGAAAGTCTCCTAGCCAAATCATTTGTCATTTTTTTGATACTGAAATCGTAATCTCTATAGAAAACTCTGTTACCCAAGCTGAACAAACTTTACTGAAAGGAGGTTATGCTACTTTAGCTGAACAAGTACGATTATATTTAGAGAAAATAATTAAACCAGATTTAAAAAATTTGATTGAGGAAATTATTGGCCAACCTGTCCTCTACCTGATGACAAACACAAATTTAACAACAGGTCGTACTGGAATTGTTATAATTCTCAAGGAACTACCTGAAGTTCGTAATCCCGAATATATTCCCAAAGTAAATGTTAGGAATTTAGCTGACTGATGTGGCGATTGATTACCACTTCTAATTGATTAAAATCATAGGGTTTAGTAATGCAATCATCAAATGCTGTGAGCATCGTGGAGTCATCATCTTGTACCGTTATTAGAGATGTGACTGCGATGACTGGAATGGTAGCAGTTTTTGAGTCATGTTTGAGATCGTCAATGACTTGATTCGCACTCGAATTAGATAGCTTCAAATCTAGCAGGATTAAATCTGGTTGATGAGTTTGTGCCAACATCACAGCCCTCACCCCTTGTTTAGTACAAATACATGAAAAATTTAATATTCCTAGATGAGAATTAAGTAGCTCTAAATCATGTAAACTCTGTTCTACAACCAAAATTAAAGGCTGTTCATTCATAAGCAGTTAGTCCTATCCAAGAAAAGCTGGGTATAAAAACTTTATCCATCAGGAAAACCTGAAAGTCTTTGTTTATAGTATGTATTTAATTCAATGTACGAACGACCAACTCAGGTATAAAATGAATAAGTTAGTGTATAGTTCATTCGGTTATCCATTGGCGCTAAATTTTAGTAAATAACATCGCAAAGCAGTCATAACATCAAGCAAATATTAGCATAAGTGATGTATGTAATTGCCAGGATTGACTATAAAAATCGGTATTTTATGGTAAGTAGGGGATATTTAAAGTACTTGAAGTTGCAGATTTACCAGCCTTAGCCAGGATTGCCAAAATTGCGTAGGCATCGCCTTTGTTACATTACTATAAATTAATTAAGTATATTTAACCATTAATTAACAGACGTGCATAAGCGATCGCCTCTGTTGGTGTTGAAACTTTCCCCTCAGCTTGTGCTATGGCAATTTCTGTCAACAGTTGACCGATGATTGGCGAAGCTGGAATATCTAATGCTATAATCAACTCCTTCCCGCTTACTAGTGGAGTGGGATGAGCGATCGCATCATCAGGGTTGAGGTAGCGGTCGATCAAAGGTGCTAAGACTTGGTAGCTCATTGCTTCAGTTTCCACTGCTGTGTTTAGTGGCTTGTCACTAGATATTGCCTCTACCAAATTATTAATTGCTACAGCTAGCACTGCCGTAGCGGGGAACACAATATCTGCGTCATGAAACAAAAAGTATTGTTCTCGCAAGGACATCTCAACTACTTGAAACTGCGGTAACAGTTTCAGAGCAGTAGTTACACCTCGGATTTCGGCACGACTATAAGTTAGTTCCTGTAGCTCTATTTCTGCTAATTCTGAATTTGGGTTGACAAGACAAGCAAGTTTGGCAATACCTAGCCAAGTAGTTTTAATACTATTGCGGACATATTCTTGCAGTTGTATCCCTAGTTGTTGCCACTTTTGTGTGAGCAAGGCGGCGGCTGTGTCAACTGCTGCTAGTTTGAGTAAGCTTTCACGGGTGGCATTTTTGAAAAAAGGGGCAAGTAAACCATCTTCCCAAGCCATTGTTATCCAAGGAGTACCCTGAGAATTTGCCAGTAGATAGCCAATTTCTACCCTAACTCTTTCGGCTGCAACTTTGCTGATATGTGATGCCAAAGAACGAATTGCGGCTTGGGTAGCTGGTTCAATAGTAAAACCTAGTTGGGCGGCTTGGCGATAACCTCGCATTAACCGCAAAGGGTCATCTTCTAGGTTCGCGGATGATACCATTCGCAAAATGCCTTGTTGTAAGTCTACATAACCTTGCAGAGGATCGATAATTTCTTGCGTATGGGGATTATAGGCGATCGCATTTACTGTAAAGTCCCGTCTGTGCAAATCAACTTCTAAACTATTTCCTTCCTGTTGGGCAAAGTCAGCTGTAGCGTGGGGAAAAACCACACGCGCAATTTGTCGTTCGGCATCGAGTAACACAAAACCAGCTTTGTAATGATGAGCGATCGCTCTCGCTACCTTTACCGCTTTGGATGGTATAACAAAATCTAGATCCAGATATTCGCGAGTTCTGCCAAGAATCGCATCTCGGACAGCGCCACCTACCATGTAAGCTGGTTCTGGCAAGAATTCCAAGCTGAAAGGCCAATTTTCGGGAGCTAGGGTAGAAGGAATTGATTCGTCCATTGTAATAAAAATCAACCCAGCAACTCATGAATAACAGTTGGGCTTAAGTTAGATTAACAATAAAGGCCCCTGGAGTTGGTTCTATTATGTGTATTTGCGTGAACTGCCACTATGTAGACCGATGTGTTACCTATCATGCCGTAGAAGGGCAGCATCAACAGCCTCACTTGACCGAAACACCAAATTTCGATCCGAATGAACCTTCTATCAATGTCAACATTCGGACTAAAGATGATGTGATTGAAATGGAATGGGATGTTGTTGGCTGTCTGAGCTTCAAGCGGGAAACAGGTAAGTGGTCGAAATTGCGTCCTGGTGAATTAGTGCCCACTTGATAGAAAATGATTGGTGTATCTTACAGTTATTTTTAGGTAAATAGACCACGTGGTAGGTGTACAGCAATGCTCATTGGTGTCAACTTAAGAAGTTGAAGAAGAATTCAGAAGTCAGAATTCAGGAGCGGAGCCGGAGACGCTCCGCCTCCGGTCAGAATCAAGACGCTCGCGGACTCGCTAACGCTTCGCTATCAGTCAGGGATTCAGACCCGCGACTTTCTTGTGACCACCAAATCGTAGATTTGGAGGGGGTTTTAAACCCGTTTATTTATCCACCCAACGGGAAAGGCAGTCGCACAAAATTCAATTTCTTTTTCTGGCGACTGACTCCTGAATTCTGTTTGATAAAGCCCAAAGAAAGTTGAGTGTAAGCGTCAATGTCTTGATGACGCTTACGCCTGGTTTGCTTTCCAGGTTGCCAAATCAGCTAAAGAGCGATCGCGGTAACGTCCATAACGCTCTGGTTTACTTTTGATTTTCACTCCTAAATCGGGAAAAATCCCAAAGTTGGGTGGCATTGGTTGGAAATGCTTGGGCGAAGCAGAACTAATAAATTCTAATAACGCACCGATCATTGTTGTTGGTGGTAAAACCAAAGCTTCTTTACCCAAAGCTAATCGCGCTGCATTAATTCCCGCCAAGCAACCACCCGCAGCCGCAGCAGTGTAACCTTCAGTACCAATCAATTGTCCAGCAGCTAATAATGTCGGACGCTCTTTAAATTGCAAGGTAGGATGCATTAACTGGGGAGCATTAATAAAAGTATTGCGGTGCATCACTCCCAACCTGACAAACTCTGCCTTTTCCAAACTGGGAATTAATTGAAAGATTCGCTTTTGCTCCCCCCAACGCAGATTAGTTTGAAATCCTACCATGTTCCACAGTTGACCAGCTTTATCTTCTTGTCGTAACTGCACCACAGCATAAGGGCGTTCCCCTGTGCGAGTATCTGACAATCCCACTGGCTTTAGGGGGCCGTAGCGCATGGTATCTTCTCCCCGCTGTGCTAGTTCTTCTATGGGTAAACAGGCTTCAAAAAATTTCGCAGTTTCCCGTTCAAAACCCTTGAGTTCTGTTTGTTCAGCTTTACAGAGTTCTTCTCGAAAGTGCAAGTACTGCTCTTTATTCATTGGGCAGTTAAGATAAGCAGCTTCACCTTTGTCATAACGTGATGCCATAAAAGCAATGTCACGATTAATCGATTCTCCCACGATAATCGGACTAGCTGCATCAAAAAAGCTGAGGTATTCCATCCCCGTAAAGCGGCGTAAATCTTCTGCCAAATCGGGACTGGTTAAAGGCCCGGTTGCCAAAACCACAATCCCTTCAGGAATTGCAGACACTTCACCCCGACGGAATTCAACTAAAGGATGACTCGCTAAAGTTTCAGTTAAATCTTGGCCAAATTGTCCCCTGTCTACGGCTAATGCCCCACCAGCAGGGACGGCGTGTTCATCAGCTTTTGAGATGACAATTGAACCGAGTTGGCGTAATTCTTCATGCAATAATCCTGCCGCGCGATCGCTTGCCATTGCCCCAAAGGAATTACTACACACTAATTCTGCTAAATGTTCTGTATGATGAGCAGGACTAAATCGCTTTGGACGCATTTCATACAGAATTACTGGCACTCCAGCTTGCGCTATTTGCCAAGCTGCTTCTGTTCCAGCTAGTCCACCTCCAATTACTTGTATCGGTTGTATTTCCATAGTTAAATTTTTAATTTCCATATTATAAGTATCCATCAGCATTACAGAAGTAAAATTAAATAAAAAATCATATTATACCACAACAAGTGCAAATAAAGTATTGGGCCAATTGTAACGTTGAGACTATACTCTCAAGGTTTTTTACAATCGATTTTGCCGTCACATGAAAAGCCCTCGGCAGCGGTGGGCTGAACATTTTCCAACTGGCACACTACCAGGAAGTGCGATCGCGTCCTCAGCCCTTGCCTAATTGCATTAATCAAAAAAGTAGCAAAATTAGTTATCAAACTAGGATATTTTGTATAAACCCTTGATTTCTCATTTTTTTAAGTGATACATTAAGTATGTATTCAATGATTAGTTAACAATGGGTTAATTAAAACGTGATTTATGACTAAAAACAAAATTAAAAATAATGTCGAGTTCAATCAAACTCCAGTTATGTTTATTGAGGAAGTAACGGATGATGAGGTATTGAAAAGTGTATGGGGTGGCGCAACGCCTCCTATTTCACGACTAAGCCCTGAGATTATTGCTGCTCTAGTAAAGCGCGGTATTAAAGTGATTTACGATCCTAACAACCCAAATACATTAACCGAAGAGGCGTTGTCTGCTTTAAAAGAAGTTTTGGGTGATCAGACGTAGTAGATATAAACGATTTCCATTAACTGTAGCGATATGCAATATTAGGACGTGTTTTCAAACACGCTGTATTTTAAAAATAGACTGATCTCAGTAATCCTGGAATTATTATAATGGCTTATCAAAGTTATTTGATATTGTAATCAAATCTTTGGCACTATGAAATAACAGCATTTTTCACTAGTCCATGCTTGGGAGCGTGTTCAACTTTGGCAACAGACTAATCAACCCAACAAATGAACAAACACAAGCTTGTCTGAAAGAAAAGCGATCGCTATCCCCAAAAAAAACTTAACATTAACCTTAGAAGTGTTAATTTTCCATCACATAAACTCATGGGTTACTACATCGCTCCCCGCTTTTTGGACAAACTTGCTGTCCACATCACCAAAAATTTCCTAAAGCTTCCTGGCGTGCGAGTTCCCGTGATCTTGGGTATTCATGGACGCAAAGGAGAAGGTAAAACATTTCAATGTCAATTAGTTTTCGAGAAAATGGGTATCGAAGTAACTCACGTATCTGGTGGCGAATTGGAAAGTCCAGATGCTGGAGATCCAGCGCGGTTGATTCGGTTGCGCTATCGAGAAACAGCAGAACTGATCAAAGTACGCGGCAAAATGTGTGTACTGATGATTAACGATTTAGATGCCGGTGCTGGACGCTTTGATGAAGGGACTCAATATACTGTAAACACGCAGTTGGTGAATGCCACACTGATGAATATTGCTGATAATCCCACAGATGTGCAATTGCCGGGAAGCTATGATTCCACACCTTTACATCGTGTGCCGATTATTGTCACAGGTAATGATTTTTCCACCCTCTATGCACCGTTAATTCGAGATGGACGGATGGAGAAATTCTACTGGGAACCAGATAAAGATGACAAAGTAGGAATTGTCAAGGGGATTTTTGAACAGGATGGACTATCACAAAAGGAAGTTGAACAGCTAGTTGATACTTTTGTCAATCAGTCCATTGACTTTTTTAGCGCTTTGCGATCGCGCATTTATGATGAACAAATCCGCAACTACATCCATAAAGTAGGTTTTGAGCAGATAGCTTTGAATGTGGTTAACAGTGTTGAAGGCCCACCAGAGTTTAAAAAGCCAGATTTCCGGCTGTCTCACTTAATCGAGTCTGGTAACTTCCTGGTTGGCGAACAAAAACGGGTGGAAAGTTCCCATTTGGTTGATGATTACAATCGACTAAATCGAGGTAGAAATTCTCAATCAGTACCACCTGCTGTTGTAACACCAATTAGTCAGCCGTCAAATGGCGCAAACCAAGAAGTAAAAACTAATCAATTCCAGAAACAGCAAGCATCAAGTGCACATTTAACTTTAGAGACACAAGAACAGATTCGGCAATTATTGTCTCAAGGTTACAAAATTAATATTGAACACGTAGATGAGCGCCGTTTTCGCACAGGTTCTTGGCAAAGTTGTGTTCATAGCCACATTGATGCCGAGTCTGATGCCATCTCAAATTTGGAGGCAACTTTGACAGAATATAGCGGTGAGTATGTGCGCTTAGTAGGTATCGATCCTAAAGCCAAGCGGCGGGTGGTGGAGACAATAATTCAGCGTCCAAATGGAAACAATTAGGGGCAGATACAGCAGAATCCGGGAGTTAGGAATCGAAAGTTAAATCGACGGTTATAAACTGTGTCTACACAGACAAAACCCGCGCGTGCGGGTTTAAAAAAGCTTTAGATGTCTTACCCGTACAACCATGACAACACATTTACAGCGGTTTTCAGTTGAGTAGACTACAGATAAGGGTAAAATAGAGACGCAATAAAAATACTTGCTCGTAAATGCCTGCCCCTTACTCAACGGATCTACGCCAACGTGTGGTTGATGCTCATCAAGCAAAACTTGGGTCCCAAAGACAACTAGCTGACCGCTTTCAAGTGAGCTTATCGTTTGTTCAACGACTTATACGTAGTTATAAAAAGACAGGAAAAGTAAATGCCTTGGCTCACGCAGGTGGAGCGTTAGCGTAGCTCGCCGAAGGCATCGCTAAAATAAAAATTGAAAACTTACCTGCTGTGCAGCAGTTAGTAGATGAACAGCCGGATGCCATACTCTCGGAATTATGTGAGCGTTTAGCCGAACGCAGTGGCATCAGTGTAAGCATATCAACTATGCACCGTGCAGTTCAACGGTTAGAATTGACCAATAAAAAAAACTTTGTATGCCAGTGAGCAAGACAGCCCACGAATCAAACAGATGCGTTTTGATTATCGGGATTGGGTTTTGAGCGTTGACCCTCACAATTTAATATTAGACCTCTTGCAAAAGTCCCCTAACACCCCACCCCCAACCCCTAAGAGTTTGCTCTTAGGGCAGAATTTGACGTAAGTCAAAGGCGGGGTGGGGTTCTTTTTTTGATTTATGCAAGAAGTCTATTGATTCATAGTTCTCAGATGCGTGGAAGCGTTGGGCAATCACGCGATGGCTATGAACACTGACTTGACTGGAAAAAGCACAGTGAAAGTCAGGCTCAAACGTCGTGTTACCTGCGGGTACTAGCAAGCCAAGACGGATTTGCCTACTAGAGTCAGATTTCGAGTACATAAGAATACCTCTTTTTGACAAGCCTGATTATGTCTAGATATTTATTTAGTTACACTAATAATTAGGTATGCATATTTTCATAAAGACTGTATAATATTTAAAATACGCTAAGTCGACCGACAAAGTGTAATATATCATCTAACTGACGTAGAAACCTGCCAGTCAATTATTTAACTGCACTAATTAACACATCTCGCTTCTGTCTTATTGCAATAGTAAGAGTTGTGCAATCTCAAATAGTCTGCATATCACGATAATTACAAGGAAAAGATTTCATGAGCAACATACAACTGTACTTCGCCAAAGCCTCTACCTTCTCTCAACGGACTCGTGTAGTCTTACTGGAAAAAGGCATTGACTTCACCCCGATAGAAATTGATTTACAAAATAAACCAGATGGGTACACGCAGATTTCTTACTATGGCAAAGTTCCAGCTATCAAGCATGGAGATGTTGAAATTTACGAGTCCGCTATCATCAATGAATATCTAGATGAGGTTTTTCCCGAACCAGCTTTATTACCCCGCGATCTGGCAGCTAAAGCGATCGCTCGGATTTGGATAGACTACGCCAATACTCGCCTTGTCCCAGCTTTTAACAAATTTCTGCGTGGTAAAGATAGCACCGAACAGGAACAAGGACGAAAAGAGTTCACAGAAGCACTTCTATATATTGAACAAGAAGGATTAGGCAAAGGTGATTACTTGTTAGGAGATCAGTTTAGCCTAGTTGATATCAGCTTCTATCCTTGGTTTGAACGTTTACCACTCTTAGAACACTTCCGCAAATTCACACTACCAGCAGAAACACCTCGTTTGCAGACATGGTGGAACAGCTTAAGCGATCGCTCCTCAATTCAAGCAGTTGCAAATCCTGCGGACTTCTATTTGGAAAGATTCGCCAAAATTCTCGGTGAACCTGTTCCCGTTGGTGCATCTCAAAAATAGGACACATGACCAACAATTAACCAAAATTCAAAATGGTATAACCTATGAGCATAAATAACCAAGTTATAGACAGACCGATTTCCCTGGATCTGCCATCTGTAGAGGCTAACCTCACTTACCTGATTCCAACAGCAGAAAAACCTGTTAACTATACTTATGAACCGCCAGCCGGGATTCTCCGCACGAATGCAACTTATCAGACGCACAAACTGCCAATTTACAATGCTCGTTCTATCTCAGAGAACATCTCGTTAGATCGAGAAGGATTCGCCTTTACTGGACATAATACTAATGTCCGCAACTTTTACGATGAAGACGAAGTACGCCGTGTCTACTATCCAGAAGCCGAGCAATTGTTAAAAGAAGTGACAGGTGCAACGAAGGTAGTGATATTTGATCACACCCTGCGTAATGCCAGTCAGTCAAAGCCAGGGGAGAATAATATTAAGGAACCTGCCAAGCGCGTACATAACGACTTCACCGCCAAATCAGGCTACACTCGCGCCCATTTGGAACTAGCAGCGCAGGGGATAGATGATATTGATGCGCTACTAAAACAACGATTTGCCATCATCAATGTTTGGCGAGCGATCGCCCAACCAATCCAAGAGTCACCATTAGCCCTATGTGACGCACAAAGCATTGCAATAACAGACCTTGTGGCTGGTGATTTAGTGTACCGCGATCGCATCGGTGAGACATACGGAGTCACGTATAACCCCCAACATAAATGGTTCTACTTCCCACAAATGCACAGAGACGAGGCACTATTTATCAAATGTTTCGACTCCGCAGAAGACGGACACGCACGTTTTGCAGCCCATACAGCTTTTGAAGATCCTACCAGCCCAGCCAACGCTCCCCCACGAGAAAGCATCGAACTACGAACATTGGTCTTTTACCCCGCATAAATAGCAAAAACTTGTCTCAAACTCCTACTCTCTGCGCCCTTACGACAGGTGTGGTCTATTTACTTTTGGTTTGCTAATCTAGCGATCGCCCACATAAACTCAAAATGAGCCAAATTGTAGAAGAAGTTCTAGCAGCTAATCTTAGTTACACTGATAAATTCGGTGATAAAGGTAATCTCACTATACCCCCATCTCGTCGGTTTGCAATTCTTACGTGCATGGATGCTCGACTTGACCCAGCTAAATTTGCTGGACTAGCTGAAGGAGATGCTCATGTAATTCGCAATGCAGGGGGACGTGCTAGCGATGATGCGATTCGCTCTTTAGTAATTTCTTACAAATTACTTGGTACGCGTGAATGGTTTGTAATTCATCACACTAATTGCGGGATGGAAACCTTCACTAATGAAATCATCAGTAATTTACTTTCTAGTAGCCTCAAAACAGCCAAGCTAGATGAAATAGGTTGGTCAGATATTGGATCTGGGTCGGGATCAAGTGAAGGCAAGTTTATCAATTGGTTGACTATTGATGACCTTGCCAAAAGCGTCTATACAGATGTACAACGGATTCGTTTGCATCCATTAGTTCCGAATGAAATTCCTATCTATGGCTATATCTACGATGTCAAAACAGGGCAATTAATTGAAGTTCTTGAAGCTACTAAACTTGGTCAAGCTGCGTAGTTTTATCGTGTAACGTAAAAGTAGTATTTAATGAAGTAGCTATTTGTGTAAAAACCTCCTTTGCTGGTGAAGCGTATTCGCTGATCGCAATCGGATTTCCAGTATCACTACCACTACAAATGCGGGAATCAATGGGAATTTGTCCTAACAGAGGCGCTTGTAATTCTGCTGCCAATTGTTCACCGCCACCACTACCAAAAATCGGTGTGCGTGAACCACAATCACCACAAATTAAATAACTCATATTTTCAATGATGCCAAGGACAGGAACACCCATTTGGCGAAACATATATATATTACGTCGTACATCTGCAACAGCCACTTGTTGAGGAGTTGTCACTAAAATGACTCCACAAATTGGGCTTTCTTGGATAATTGTAATTTGAGCATCACCTGTACCGGGAGGTAAATCTATCAATAAATAATCTAATTCACCCCATTCCACATCCTGCAAAAATTGCGTGATAATTTTATGCAATACAGGCCCTCGCCATGCCAAAGGACGATTTGCTTCTGCAAGTAAACCCACTGACATTATTTTTATTCCCTGAACTTCTAGAGGTAAAAACTTATCACCTGTGGGAGTATTAATCACTTGAATATCAGCTTGTCCTAAACCCAACATCTGAGGGACATTGGGGCCATAAACATCAGCATCTAATAGTCCTACTTTTGCACCTTGTAATTTTAAAGCTGCGGCGATATTAACGGCTGTTGTGGATTTGCCCACACCACCTTTACCACTAGAAACTGCAAGAGTTATTTTAACACCGGGAATTGTACAAATTTGAATATAAGTTTTTTTACACCAAGATAGAGATGATAATAAGAATTGAATTTCTGGCTGTAATTGGTGCTGATGAGAACCAATATATAAACGTAAATAAATATAGTCATCAACTATGCGGAGATTTCGCACCATTCCCAAACTAACGATGTCATTTTTTAAGGTAGGTTCAATGATTTGTTTAAGTAGTTGGACGACTTCTTGCTGATGCACTGTAGTCATATATTTTGAATATTATAAAGGATATTTCTGTATCTCATGTTGGTGTAAGCTCTGTCTTCGACACGCTGTTCGCGTTCGTAGAGAATTTGAAATCTGCTGTATAACCTTTAATAATTTATCAGTATGTCTTACGCACTCGTACATTACCCCAATATTAACACAGAGAATATCAATCAAATAAGGCAGAAATATGACCCACAATTTGATTTAATTGAACCACATATTACACTAGTATTTCCCATAATCGAATCTATTAATAAAAACCATCTCATTTTTCATATCGATAAGATATTAAGTAATTGGAAAACATTTCCTATTCATCTCCAAGGATTGCAAAAATCATGGGATGAATATCTGTTTTTAATGCTTGAATCAGGAAAGGTAGAGATGATAAAATTACACAATGAACTATATACAGATATATTAGCCAAATATCGTAAAGATAATTTACTATTTGTTCCGCATTTAACACTAGGAAAATTTATAAAAGATACGGAGATGCTTTTGCAAGATTTAGCAGAGGCACAACGTTTAAACTTAAATTATCGTTGTTTTGTCGATAAGCTCCACCTGATAAATATTGCTGATGAGCAGAGGTCAATTATTTGGAGTCAGGAATTTGCATTGCAAAATTAGTAAAGCTTTAATCGTGTTAGCATTACTGAGTTGCTAAGAATGATCGCTCTCATTTAGCTCCTGTGCAAAACTTCTCTCACCCAAGCTTCCTCTTCGGGCGATTGCACTATCTTTAAAGGTTGTGAATAATCAATTGCCAAGTCAAATCTAGCACGTTCGTAAACTTCATTTAATAACCTTTGCAAGTCAACTATAGGTTCAGGTTCTTCGTCACGCAAAGGTACAGGAAAAACAGGAATTGGATTTTTTAAATCGAAAGTATATAAATCTGCGTCAGGTCTGTTGTAGCTACGACTGACCAAGATACTATAACTATAATCTGTGGTTGATGCTCCGAAAATAGGCATTGGCTGCCCTTGTCTGGTGAGGTCAATTTCTACTAAGTTGGTTGCAGAAGCCAAAATTTTCTGTCGTTTGCTTTCGTAGGCGGCTCTACCTTCTTTGGAGCGTTTATTTTTGGGAGAAAGTATTTCAATCACAGCCACTACTTCTTTGCTTTGAGTCGATCGCACCTCTAAAAATCGCTCAGTTATCTGTTCAGGTACAGGAACTTTCACTTTACTGGGTTCAGCAAGTTTTGCAGCAGTCAAAGTTGTACTGTTATCTGTAGTGTTACGTTTGGCAACTGCTATATCAGCAATTCCTACGAGTAAGATATTATCTACACTAGTGTAAACTCGCTCTTCAATGGAAACTCGGTATTTAGGGACGATTTGGGGAGTTAGGTCATCAGCGATCGCTACAATCAAACGATTGTGAACTTGATGCCAAAGTTCAGGCTGTTCCAAATACGGGTTCATTCCAGGAAATGGATTGTCCATTGCACTTTCCCTTAGTTATTTACTGCTCCCTTGTGACTATTCTATCTGTTTGAATCTTCTGAATTGCCCGTTGTGCTTGGATAGACACTTCTTTGTCAGGGTCATCTAAGGCTTGTTGTAGGGGGTTAATAACGTCGGGATGAGCTAAATTCCCAAGTGCGATCGCAGCTTCTTTGCGGACATCTGCATATTCATCTGTTAATGCTTGAATTAATCTTGGCATAACTTGAATATCTGGAATTTTTTGCAAAGCTTGTGCTGCTGATTTCCGCACTTGCCAATGTTCATCATTTAAAGCTATTTCTAATGCTGAAATTGCTTGATTATTTGCATGAATAGCCAGAGATTTAGCTGCATTCCGGCGAACTTGCCAGTCACTATCATTTGTAAGTGCTTGACAAAGTATTGTAATCACTTCTGCATCTTGTAAATGTTCTAAAGTTAAAGCAGCAGCACGACGTACACTTGCTTCCTCATCAAAAATCAAATTTAAAGCTTGCGGACATTTTTCTAGTTGATTTATATATCGCAGTGTCGTAACGGCTGCTTCTCTTAACTCAGGATTTTTTGATTCTAAAAATGGTAAAATGTCGGGTAAAGATTGAATATCATGTATCTTCCGCAAAAGCACCAAAATATTTAATTGAATATTTACATCATTACTTTGGAGCTTGTCTAGTAAAAGTAACAATTCGTCTTGTGTAATTAACTCGCTTAATGCTGATGCGGCTTCAGTGCGAATATCTGTATCTACTGAACCGAGGCATTCAATTAAGGCAGGGATGGCAACAGGATTAGCAATTTCCCAAAGGGCAGATATTGCTATTTTCTGAACAGTAATATATTCGTCTTTTAAAGCTATAATTAAACCATCGATTGTTTCGTCATCGCCTAGATGTTGCAAGGTTTTTACGGCTACTATACGATCATTTACGTCAGGCGATCGCAACATTTTTAGCCAATGTTTGAGGTCATCATTCATTAATTTTACTATAGATAGTTAACGTAACAAAAAGGGAATTTGTACTGTAATTGCATTAGTTGGACATTCTTTTTCACAAGGCAGACAAAACCAACACTCATCATATTTCATGTAAGCTTTGCCTGTTTCTGGATTTTTTGCCAATACATCCAAGGGACAAACTTCAATACAAGCTGTGCATTTTTCTAGACATTTCGATTCATCAACGATGACAGGAACATCTATTCTCTGATTGATTAAAGCCATAAAACTAATCCATTATTTTTTATTAAACTATTAAACGGTACAGTAAATGGGGTAAATTTGCATGGATAATATCACGCTCGTATTTAAATCCCAACTTTTCCATGACTCTTTGTGATGCTTTATTATTCGTTAGAATAAAGCAAACTATTTCCGGTAAATTCAATAGTTCAAAACCAATTTTCAATATTTCCTCACCCATTTCTGTTGCTAACCCTCTACCCCAGAATTTAGCTGTAAGAGCATAAGCTAATTCTACTTGTTCATTGCCTTCTACATCAGTATTCCGAAGACCAGCACGACCGACAAACTGATTATTAACTTTGTCTCGAAATACCCATAACCCAAATCCATAACGCTGCCAATGGTTCAAGTTATTTAGAATGAAAAGTCGTGTTTCTTCATCAGAACGAACACCACCTAAAGTTGCCATAACTTGTTTATTTTGGTGCATTCGATAAAGTTCATTCAAATGTTTAGATTGTAGGCATTCGGCAAACAGGCGATGAGTTGTAAATGTATCAATTAGCTGCATCTTATTTTATTAAATCAATTGTTTATAAAAAAATAATGATTGTTTTATATTGGTATAGCCAATTTTCTCATAAAATAAATGTGCTTCTTTACGTTTAATATTAGAAGTTAACAAAATATTCTCACATCCAACCGAAAAAGCACACTGCTCAATTTGTTGCATTAAACAACGTCCAATTCCATAACGACGATAATCTTTATCTACAAATAAACCTAAAATAATTGCTGAAATTGGTCTAATTATCGAGTCATAAATATGAGCGTGTGTCCAACCAATTACATATTCATTTGTCAAAGTGGCAACATAAACGACGTGAGAATTATTATTTTTAATTTTATCAAGACGTTGCTCTAATTGTTGAGTTGTCACAGTAAATCCAAGTTGTGTGCAAAGACTAGCAATTCGCTCTGCATCTTTAATCTCAGCTTGTTTAATTTTAAATTGCTTATCCATTGTAACTTTATTTGTCATAATTTAATTTTAAATTACAATTATTTAGTTATCCAGCGTTGCACGGATAAAACGATAGCCTATATCAATCTCTGCCAAATTGTGAATATCACCATATTTTTTTGTCCATTCCTCACTACTTAAATCTGCTGTAAGTAACTTTACTCCTTGCTCTGCTAAATCTTGATTTGCTAATGCAAAAGATGATATTCCCGCGCGTACTTCTGCTTGAAGATATAACTCTGGTCGTCTCCAGCCTGCTGCTGCGAATAAATCAGATAAATCGTATGGTAACAAAAGAGGTATGGCTTCAACATGCCTTTTAGTATTACTCTGAATTAAATTAACCTGTTCGTTAAGTGGTAAAAATCGTAACGCATCTTCCCACAAAAACGGAAAATAATCATAAAGCCATATCTTCTGAGCTAATCTAATATCAAAAGTTAACAAAATTATTGCCCCATCTCTAATTATTCTGTGCATTTCCTGAAAAGCTTTTTCGAGATGAGAAAAGTGATGAGTTGCCAGGATACTTACAACAGCATCAACAGACTTATCTGGTAGAGGTAAATTTTCTGCATAGCCAGTAAACCACTTAATCTGCTGATGTTCCACTGCTTGTTTTTGCATAACTACAGAAGGTTCAACAGCATTAACAATAAATCCTTTATTAGCTAGCGCTAGACTGTAACCACCACTACCAGCGCCGATATCAGCAATAATCCTACCTTTGGGTAAATTGAGTAAATCGATTATTTTATTGACAATACGGAAATCAGGAACGCGAGTTTTTGAGTATTGTTGACCAATTGAATTATATATAGACATATTAGAAAATTCCTCAAAATAATTTACAACAACCTATTTAAAATTTAACTTTAGATGAATAAATAAAAAATCTGTTAGTTAAACAATTCCAGCAAATTTAAGAGTTCACTTATCATAAATCTTGGTTTTGCTTCTTGTGGTAAATTTTTATTTTTTCTGTTGTAATAGCAAAAATCCATTTGGACTTGTGTTGCTCCCGCATAGTCGTGCTTTAGAGAATCTCCAACATAAATAACTTCTGCTGGTCTTAAATTTAACCTAGATAAAGCATGATGGAATATCTCAGGAGATGGTTTAGCAAAACCAATTGCTTCAGAAACTACAACTGCTTCAAAAAAATGCTCAATTCCAGCAGCTTGCATTCTCGGTAGTTGCGCTGATACAAACCCGTTTGTAATGACAGCCAAACGATAATTGTGTGCGAGAGCAGTTAGTACTTCATTTACATCAGGTTCCATTACGCCTGAATGATTAAAAATTTGCCAAAAACTTTGACTAAGATTGCTAATTTGCTCTGTTTGTATATCTAATTGAGCAAGTGTACTTCGATAAGACATCTCGATTAACTCACTAGGAGAAAAGATATCTCGGTGTCTCCAATACTTGGAATTATAAGTTTCAAAGACTTGAAGAAAAATAGTCTCACTGACTCCATTTAAATCTAAAGCTACTGCACAATCTTCTAATGCTCCTAGAATAGCTTGGTGTTCACATAGCTCAAAATTCAACAGTGTATTATCGAGATCAAAAATTATTGCTTCATAGAGCATTTTAATGGACATTCATTTAACAGCAACATTGTAGACTTCTTTGACTGTATCTATTTTCACGATGTAAGGATCTACAGGACGCTTAAACAATACCATTTCCCCTAACTCATCTTTCTTTAAGTTGACATGACAAAACCACTCCTCATCATTCTTTTCGGGGTAATCTAAACGGTAATGATAAAGACCCCAACGAGTCTCTTGGCGATATAATGATGCTCTGGCTGCCATTTCTGCACAGTCGCGAATAAAGTGAACTTCTAGACTACGCATCAATTCATGAGGGTCACGAGCGCCCATTAAATCTAATGTTTCTTGATATTGCACAAAATGTTTTAAACCAATCTCGATTTTATTACCTGATTTTGGTGGTTGCAGATAATCATTAACTAAGCGTCTTAATTTATATTCTACCTGGGTGTGAGGTACACCATTCGGACGAGTTAAAGGTGCATAAATTCTGAATTTTTCAGCTTCTAAAAAATCTGTATCTGGTTCAATAAAATCTAAATTTTGGATATATTCAATGGCATGAGTTCCGGCTATGCGACCAAAAACAAATGCCCCAATCATATAATTATGGGGAACGCTGGCCATATCTCCGGCTGCATATAAACCTGGGATGGTTGTTTGAGCATTTTCATTTACCCATACACCAGAAGCACTATGACCGCTACATAAGCCTATTTCGGAAATGTGCATCTCTACACCGTGGGTGCGGTAATCTTCATTTCTACCTTGATGAAAACGTTCTCTACTTGGTCGTTCATTTGCCCAAAGTATAGATTCAATTTCAGCGATTGTATCTTCATCAAGATGGGTCATTTTCAATTGGACTGGTCCTTTTCCAGAATTTAATTCTTTCCAGATTTCTAACATCATTTGACCACTCCAATAGTCACAGCTAATAAAGCGATTTCCTTCGGCGTTAGCAGTATGTGCGCCAAAAGGCCCGGCAACATAGGCACAGGCGGGGCCGTTGTAATCTTTGATTAAAGGATTAACTTGAAAGCATTCAATATTACTAAGTTCTGCACCTGCATGATAAGCCATTGAATAGCCATCTCCAGCATTGGTGGGATTTTCATAAGTGCCGTAGAGATAGCCGGAAGCAGGTAATCCTAATCTGCCACAAGCACCTGTACACAGGATGACTGCTTTAGCTTGAATGACAATATAATCTCCGTTTCTGACATCAAATCCTACCGCACCAATAGCACGTCCTGCTTTGACTAAGACGCGGGTTGCCATGACGCGATTTGTCACTTTGACTTTGTGGCGTTTGACTTGGCGGGTAAGAATTGTTTTGAGGTCTTTTCCTTCTGGCATGGGTAAGACATATTTACCCACACGATGCACTTGTTTTAAGTCATAGTTGCCCTGGGCATCTTTTTGAAATTTCACACCCCAACTTTCTAATTCTTGGATAACTTCATAACCTAATTTGCCTGTTTGATATACGGCTTTTTGGTTGACAATGCCATCGTTAGCTAGGGTGATTTCGCGCACGTATTGTTCTGGTGTGGAATGACCGGGAATAACTGCGGTATTCACGCCATCCATACCCATTGCGATCGCACCACTCCGTCGAATGTTAGCCTTTTCTAAAATCAGCACCTCTGCATCGGGATTCGCTTGTTTGGCTTTAATTCCAGCCATTGTACCGGCTGTACCGCCACCAATGACAAGTACATCAGTTTTTATTTGTTGGATGTTGATGTCCATAAGCTTTTGCGAGTAGGGAGGAACTTCTAAGATTTATTACCGTTCCAAACGATATCTTTAACTTGGATTTGCTTGGGAACTAGTTTGATTTTGTAAAAAGTATCGGCTATGTTTTGTTGCTGAGTGATTACTTCATCTGTTAGCGGTAAAACGCCATATTTTCGTCGTTTTTCGGCAATTTCTAATGCTGCTGCGGAAATACCTAACTCTGGTTCTAAAAACTTGGCAACTTCTTCTGGATTATTTGTTGCCCATTTGTCTACTTTGCTGACTTCATCTAACAGGGTTTTCAACAAATCTGGATGAGAATTAACAAACTCTTGACGCGCAAGATAGTAACCCCGATTCGGTGCTAAATTTGTCGCATCTGTTAATGTCCTAACCTTTGTGTCGTGTTCAACTGCTGCTAGGTAAGGGTCCCAAATTGCCCAAGCATCAACGTTACCACCAGTAAATGCTGCACGGGCATCTGCTGGTGTTAGATGTGCTGGTTGAATGTCACTATAGTTTAATCCGGCAGCTTCTACAGCTTTGACAACAAGATAGTTAGTGTTCGAGCCTTTAGCAAAGGCTACTCTTTTCCCTTTAAGGTCAGCAACCGTTTTAATTGGTGAATCTTTCGGTACAATAATTGCTTCGGCTTTGGGACTCCAAGGATCATAAGCAACATAAAGCAAGGGAGTACCTCCGGCTTGGGCAAATATTGGTGGTGATTCACCTGTATAGCCAAAGTCAATACTACCTGCGTTCATTGCTTCTAGCATGGGTGGGCCTGCGGGAAATTCTGCCCATGTCACCGAAGCACCAGCAGTCGTTAAAGTTTGCGCTAAATTGCCTCGGTTTTTGAGGGTACTGAGAATAGTCGCCGCTTTTTGATAGCCGATACGAACTACCACACCTTGATTTGCTGTCTGTGTTGCTACAGAGTTACCTGTATTGTTGGCAGAACACGCAGATATCACAAGAGTCAAACTTAACCCACAGGTAAAGAATAAGGCAAATATGCCAATTCTGGATATTTCATAATTTTGAGGAAAGCTGCTGACAATCCTCATCAGTCGATGTGGTAAATACTTACTGAACATACGTACATTAAACTACAAGCAATATCAATACTACGATAAATAAAGCAGCTTACCGTATTTTACTAATAGAATATTCACATAGATAAGCCGCCAATGCAAGATCCGAAAAAGTATGCCTATAAGGAAAACTATTATGGTTATTAGGAATAAGGGCATCACCGTGCCAAAACGGGAAAATTGTACGTAAAGCTGAAAGCCTTCCCCCATAAGCATCTTAGCCACCCATTTTTCAATAACACCCGTAAGTGATATTGAGCCGAGATCGGTGTAATTTGGCGTAAATATAGCGAAGCTGATACTGTTGGCGAATGTACTACATATTTGTAAAGACAAGTATTACGTAAGCTCAAACCTTCAATATGTCGTTGCGGCTTTTAGTTGTAATACTTTTGTTTATGCGTTTGTAACACTTTCGCCAACAGTATCGGATACGCGGCTGTACCCCTACAAAGCCAATCCTAAAGTATTTGTGAACAACAAGATACCCAACTTCTTGGAAAAGTTAGGTATCTGAAGCTGCAAATTCGAGTCGCTAGGGTTTTTGTTAATTCTCAAACAACCGGAAACAATATGCTTCCTCAATTTGATAGCTGAATTTTTCCCTTTTAACTACAAGTATTTGCTGAAGCTGAGTTCATATTTCTTAAATCACCTGTAAATGTGGCTGTGTATTGATAAGGTGACGATCCAGTGCAATTCATGGAATTTGTATAGGTGTTACGGGGATTCCACCATGACGTTGCGTTCACAGTCAAATTTGCGCCATTCCATGATAGATAATTGACAAGTAAAGAGTTAGTTTGTCCATTATCTGGCTTTTTACCAGATAAAAATGTGGCATAAGAAACCTGGCCATTATCTGGATTAATCCGGGCTATAACTGCGGCTTTTGGCCCGCCTCCACTACCATAGCTAGGCAACCACCGACCACTGGCAAAGCGGCGAAAATCATTACCTGTCTGACTGCCTGTGGCAGAGTAAATGCCATATAAAACATCACTTCCATTCCAATACAATCCGTAACCTGTACCATCGTCATTTGTTGTCTCGTAATCATTACGACACCATGCTTTTATCGCATTATTGAAGCGGATAGTTACAGGGTTTTTGTTATTTGAAAGTTGCTGATAACCAATGTAAATTCTTGCTGTTCCATTAACTACTTTGGGGCCATTTTTAGCTGCGATCGTCGCTTCACTATCATTGCAACTGAATGTCACAGCATTACCAATCGATGTATTTATGGTTTCGGCTAAAACTGAAGCAGGTTTTTGGGTAAGAACTAAGTCACCTACTAAAATTACAGACAAAGAAATGCCCGCAAAGTACTTTTGTAATTTGCCAGAATAAATCATGTTATGAATCTGCCGAGACAAGGAACTGAAAACACCGTATCACTATAAACTTTAATCAGTATTTCTACAAGTAAAATTCTTGAAAACACTATAGTGTAAGGTTTTCAGCATTTAAAAATATTAGACAGAACTACAAAATGTATGATCTAATATGCATGACGATGCATGATAGTAGCTGTATATAATTGTTATTTATCAAAGAGTGTTAGTAAATATAAAAAATTTCAATAGATTATGCTTTACCATAAACAATTGCAGTAGTTGAGAAAATAATTTTAATTAGTTTTGGAAGAATCAATTACAGTTAAAGCAGTGTTATAAGCATCAAGCATAGTTCTTAGCTGCTCAATTGCTTGACTCAAGTTTTGCAAATCGCAATCATCACCAAAACTCATATTTGAATCAATTATAACGAAGATATAGCTATAACTGCCGTCAAACAACTTGACGTAGAAGTTGTGCTACTGCCAGGAGAAGGCATAGTCTGGGAAATAAAACCTCTTCTCGTAAATTATGACCGAGAAATACTCAGATTTTAAACTCTTGTTTGGCTTTTTTATAGATAATTACAATGGGGAATTAGCTCGTAAATCCACCTACACATAAAAAGCCATGAAAGAAAAACCTAAACAACAAATGCGTATATGGGCGATGTTGTGTCATTTCTCAGCTTTGGTAGGATGGATATTATTGTGTTTTTTGGTATTTCTTGGTATTCCTTTATATTTACCTTTAAATATTTTACCTCCATTCATAATTTGGCGCTTTAAAAAAGCTCAACATCCCTGGATTGATTTACAAGGTAAGGAATCATTAAATTTTCAAATCTCTTTAACTTTTTACACTTTTATTGTTCTCACAATATCCTTAATTTTAGTATTAACTAGCTTTAGTTTGGCAGTGACTACTAATGGTTCAATTAATGAAATAAAAAATACTTTAGACAACATATTAATTATACTGATGTCATTAATTTTATTCAAACTGGTACTACAATCTTTTGTTGTGACTTTTGCTGCTATTAAAGCTTACAATGGTGAGCATTATCGTTACCCCTTTACAATTAGAGTTTTACGATAATACTATCTGATAGTATAATAGATTCCAAAGAGCGATCGCTAGATGTGAGAAAGTCAATAGCAACCGCCAAGCAGGAAGAAAAATATTTGTCTAAAAAGTTTGATATAACTACATATTAGATATGATTTCTCAAAGAAGATTAAACAAAGAATAAGTCACATAAATATGGGGATAAGAATTATATGATTGGAGTTGCGATCGCAGGCACTGGATTTGGTCAAAAAGTCCACATACCCGGATTCCAAGCACATCCTCGCACTAAGGTAGTTGCTGTTTATCACCGAGATATAAATAAAGCCAAAGCCATAGCAGAATCCCATAATATTCGTCACGCTTATGACTCACTTGCAGATATTGTGGCATTACCAGAAGTGCAAGCCGTCAGCATTTCGACACCGCCCTTTTTGCACTATGAAATGGCAAAAACCGTATTGCAAGCTGGAAAACATTTATTACTAGAAAAACCGACAACTTTAAATGTATTTGAAGCGAAAGAACTTTATCAGTTAGCTCAAGCAAAAAGCGTTATTGCAACTGTAGACTTTGAATTTCGCTTTGTACCAGCATGGCAATTGTTTGCAGAATTATTGTCAGAAAACTATGTCGGTGAGTTACGCCTAATTAAAATTGATTGGTTAGGTTCTTCTCGTGCTGATGTTTCACGCCCTTGGAATTGGTATTCTAATAAAGAGAAAGGAGGCGGTGCATTGGGATCTTTGGGTTCTCACGCCTTCGATTATATTCACTGGTTATTCGGGCCAGTGCGTAGATTAAACGCCTATCTGAGTACTGCTATTCCTACACGAGTTGACCCTATTAGTGGGGAATCTAAGGCAGTAAATACAGATGACAACTGTATATTAACCCTGGAATTAGCCAATGGTACACCTTGCCAACTTTCTATCAGTGCAGTTGTTCATGCAGCAAGAACTCATTGGGTAGAAGTATATGGCGATCGCGGTACATTAATAGTGGGCAGTGAAAATCAAAAAGATTATATACATGGTTTTCGTGTTTGGGGTTCCCAGCCAGGTAAATCTCTAACAGAAATAGAAATACCAAATCGGTTAATTTTTCCCCAAAATTATGCTGATGGTCGCATTTCGGCATTTATCCGTGTAGTAGACCAATGGGTGCAAGGAATTGACCGCAATCAGGAAATTACACCATCACTACGCGAAGGAATTTATTCTCAACTGTTGATGGATTTATCTCATGAATCGGATCAAAAAGCAAGTTGGGTAGACGTACCCAGTTTGGAAGGATTTCTTAGTAACTAGAAAATAAATGAGCAAAACTCCCCGCATTCGTATGCCGCCGGAAGTCACGTCGCAACTCTTGGAGACGCTGCGCGAATGCTCTGAATTCAAAAGTCAAAATTAATGATTGATATTAGCAATCTCCAAACTCTCTGTTTTACCTGTAATCAGCAGAAAACAGATAATATCGATCCGCGTTTTTGGCGATATTTTCAGCTTTAGGTTACGATGGTATGAGCTATTAGTTTCTCTCTCATTTCTATGCCTCAAAATCAAAATAGCAATTTCCTAATATTTCTCAATATTAGAACTACGCTTTTTTACTTCTTCACTGTCATAGCTATTTTAGTAGTAGCCTTTCCCTGGCTATATGAGATTAAAACGAAAGCTGGGATCGACATATCACCTGGACGCCATGCAGGAACATTTTTTGAAAAACATACCCGTGGATTCTTTAAGTGTGAGTGGCTTTATCCCTACCATTGCGATCGCTCTCATGTTAAGTAAAGGAAATTACAGCAGAGTTCAGGAGTAAAACAGGCTGCATTACCTGGACTTGAGACGAATCGTTGTGTACTTCACTTTCCTTGAAATTCAGGGTAATAGAGGACGCAAGAAATCTACTACTACGCTTTCTGTTGGGCAGGAAGCCTACTGTGTACCCGTTGGCGTAAAGCCTACAGCATAGCTTCGCTTACCGCGCAGCGTCTCCAAGAGTTGCCTCTCGTAGAGAAGGCGGTTCGAGAAATTAAGCTTTTCGGCAATTTTTGCGTAAGTCCTGAAAAGAAATAAAATAATAATGATAGCTTTGAAAGTAATCCTAATTGTAAATATTAAAAACTATCTGAAATATAGTCATCAACTTTATTATGGAACATATTTCTCAACTAACAGCCGAAATCAGAGACAAAGCTGCATACCCAGATATCCTAGTGATATCCCGGATCTTTCTGCCGAAAGAAGCTGTAATTGGGGAATATATCTACAATCGTTGTCTGCAAGATCCAGAACGAATAATTGTGCTGGCAGCTAGTTCCTCAGAAGATCAAGTATTTGATAAGAGTCAACAGTTTCCTGTGTATCGCTGGTATTATCCTAAATATTGGCGTAGTGGCTATGTGGAAAATATCCTGAAGCCTTTGGTCAACGTCGTCTGCTCATTTGTCCTAGCAATTAAACTCTATTTTCGCTATCACTATCGTTACATAGAGTGGGGCCACGGCTATGATTTTCCTTCACTGTTGCTATTGAGCTATTTCTTACCTATTCGCTTTTTTATCTATTTGCACGGCAACGATCTTCTTTGTACTTTACACAATCCCGTGCTGCGATCGCTATTTAAATTAACACTCAAACGCGCCGAAGGTATTGTTTGTAACAGTTCTTATACAAGAGACTACCTTAGAACTGCTTTCCGATTAGATACTCCTACCCACATTATCAACCCAGTAATCAGACCAGAAAAATTTGGTAATAATGTAGCCAGTCCCAGTAGCCTTGATGATTTAAGGGTTCACGTGCGTCAGACGTACAATATTCCCAAAACAGCAATAGTTATTCTCTCCATCGGCAGGCTAGTAAAACATAAAGGTTTCGACCGAGTAATTGATAATATCCCAATACTGCTAACTTTTGGGGTCGATGTCCACTATATACTCTGCGGTCAAGGCCCAAGTGAATCTGAACTGAAATCTCTAGCGCATCGTTTGCGGGTAGATAAGCGTGTCCACTTTGCCGGATATCTACCAGAGCGAGAATTAGCAGGTTATTATGCAGCTTGCGACATATTTGCTATGCTGACTTTATCGGATACTAAACCTAATAATATGGAAGGTTTTGGTATGGCTTATTTAGAAGCAAGTTACTTCGGTAAGCCCGTAATTGCCCCCCGCTTAGGCGGTGTTTTAGACACAGTTCAGCATGAAGAAAATGGCATACTAGTTAATCCCAATTCTGGTTATGAAGTGTTTCAAGCTTTCAATCGGTTATGCAAAGACCAGCAACTACGTGAGCAACTTGGTCGTAAAGGTAAAGAATTAGCCAAGCGTAGAACTCTTCATCGATCGCTTTATAAATCAGAGGGGGAAAACGCAATTTTGTGAAATGATATTATTAACTGAACCGGATTGAATCGTCAAATTCAAAAAATACCAAAAAGGGCAATTTACTATAAGTTATATTTTTACATAAACTCTAACAAATTGCTTCACAAATGAGCAAGATTACAGTGTAAAACCACGCTTGTGATGTGATTAAATGTGCAATGAAAAATATCTGGTTTAACATAGAGCAATTCCTTCGGCCTGATGCAAAGCACCGAATGCAATCTTTCGTGTTTACAGTCATTGGATGTCTTGCTGTAGTTAGTGTAATTACCTTTGGGGCAATGTATGTTGTGGCTCAACCTGCTTCAACTTCTCCTGAACGTCTGGCTGTGAAAGCGCCAAATTTCGGGCGACACTTTCAAGAATTTGGGCGTGAAGGCTCTATCTTGATTTACGACTCAAAAAACAACCGCATCTATGAACACAATCCTCAACGTAATGCAACTGCGATCGCTCCAGCTTCAACATTCAAAATTTTTAACGCGCTGGTGGCATTAGAAACAGGTGTAGTTCCTGATGATGTGGCAGTTCTCACTTGGGATGGAATTCACCGAGAGATTGATGCTTGGAATCATGATACAAATTTGCGTCAAGCCTTTAAAGATTCAACTGTTTGGTTCTATCAAGTATTGGCACGTAGGGCTGGATATGAACGGATGCAGCAATTTCTTAACAAAGTAGGTTACGGGAACCGTCAAATTGGCAGCGCCGCAGACATTGATCGTTTTTGGTTACAACCGCAGCTATTGCAAATTACAGCCAAAGAGCAAATTAAGTTTTTGCAACGGTTATATCAAGGCGATTTGCCTTTCTCGCAACGGACAATAAATCTTGTCAAAGACATTATGGTACGCGAACAAACTCCAGACTATACACTCCGAGGAAAAACGGGATGGTTAACGAGTACCAAACCAAACGTTGGTTGGTTTGTGGGTTATTTAGAGCAAAACAAAAACGTCTACTTTTTCGCGACAACCCTTGATATGCAAAAATCGGAAGATGCACCCGCCCGCATTGAGATTACACGACGTAGCTTCAAGGATTTGGGCTTGCTGACTCAAATCAATTAACCACCACCGACAATAGTTACCACTTCTAAGCGATCGTTTGGTTGCACTTTTGTTTGGGGCCAAAACTGGCGGTGTAAAATTTCGCCGTTATACTCCACAGCCACCAAGCGGGGGTTAAAACCCAACTGTTGGAGTAAGTCGGGTAAAGAAGTTTGAAACCAACAGCTATGGGTTTCCCCATTTACCTGAATCGTAATCTCGTTAGACATAATATGTGGGGAATGGGGAATGGGGAATTGGGTATTGCTTATTCACTTTGGACAAATGACAAATGACAAATGACAAATGATAAATGACCAATGACAAATGACAAATGACAAATGACCAATGACAAATGACAAATGACCAATGACTCTTTTAGAGTTCTGGTTTAATGCGATTGAGTTGAGAGAGCAAATATTGCGTTACTAGGGTAGGCTGTTCGGCTTGCATGAGCGATCGCACCACTGCTACACGTTCAGCTCCAGCATCGATCGCATCATTGATATTATTGGCATCTATTCCCCCAATGGCAAACCAGGGAATTGAGCAATTTTTGGCTGCATAGCTGACGTATTCTAAACCTGTTGCTGCCTTACCTACTTTTGTGGGAGTTTCATAAACTGGCCCCACGCCAATATAATCTACACCTTCAGCAATTGCTGCTTGCATTTCTTCTTTATTTGTGGTAGAAAGACCTATCAAACGCTGGGAACCGAGTAATTGCCGAGCAACAGCAATAGGCATATCTTGTTGTCCCAGGTGTACTCCATCGGCATCGACAGCTAAAGCTACATCCACGCGATCGTTAACGATGAACAAAGCGCCGTAGATGTGGCATAACTGCCGTAATTTTCTCGCTTGTTCCAGACGCAAAGAATCATCGGCGGTTTTGTCGCGGTATTGTAAAAGCGTTAATCCCCCTTTGAGTGCAGCTTCGACAGTGTTCAACAAATTTTCACTAGGGGAAGTCACAAGATACAAACGCGATCGCCACAACAATTGATGGCGCTGATGACCCATTAAACTACTTTCTAGGGTATAAACCTGATAGCGCATCTGTTTACAAGCTTTAGCCATATTTGGCAGGGTTAGCTTGCTGTATTCTTCCAACACCCGTAATGCTTCTTCTATCCGGCAAAAGTTAGCTTGCAAAACCGATTTTATACTAGCTCGTTGTTCTTCTTGAGGATGAGTTAACTCAGTCCCAGGATCGCTTGGTGTATCTCGCGCTGCCCGCAATTCAGAAGTATGCCACTTGGCTACCTCTTGTCGCAAGCGCTTGCATTCGAGAGCCAACTGGGCATTATTCAACCCAAACCGACACCATTCCTCAATAATTCGCAAGCCCTCACGAGCACGATCTAAATTGGCATCTAAAATGCGGTAAACAACTTGCTGTATTTGCTCTTTTTGGCTGTATGGCTCGACCATCACAACAACCCCATTAGTGCTTTCATCGAAGTGTGAATTATCATAAGTCCTAGTAACCATAAGTTAATTAATTTGCTTGTTTTTACTAATTTTTGCGGAATCTACGCAAAAGAAGGCAGTAGTGAGGGTTACGGTAAATTATCCCATGTTCCTATAGACAGTGATAAGGGTAGTTTGAGGCTACAGTTTTGCACTGAGCTTAGTCAACTATTTTATGGTAAACAACAAGCTTGCAAAGGACTGCTAAAAGGGAATACACCAGAAAATCCACAATAGATATATTAGTGAAAATAATGTAGAGACTAGGGCGTGTTTTCAAACCTTTCTTGAAGCACCTGAGTCTTGGAGATCCCCCCAACCCCCCTTAAAAAGGGGGGCTTTTAGAGTTTCTTTTCCCCCCTTCTTAAGGGGGGTTAGGGGGGATCTTCGAGTTTGAAAACAGTCCCTAGCAGTGTTATGTCTCTACAAGGGTTTTGGATAACGCATATTTAACTTCACTCTTATATCTATTTAGATATGGGAGTGAAAATGACGTAGGCACAATTCATGAATTGTGCCTACAAATTATTTTAGGCAACACACAATTAATTTATGGAGATGTCTAATATCATTTATTACTATGTATTAAATATCGCCACTCGGTCAATATATGAGTAATATTATCGACATAATACTCTCTATTGAGTATAAGAATTTATGATTACTTATAAGGAGTCGTGTTAAATATGATTCTTCATCGTGTGTTTTCTGAGTACCGTAGAGTAGATGTTCTGTTTGCAAAGCCGAAGTTTCTGAAATCAGCAAGGCTTTTATTTTTTAGTTTTTCAGTATTATCTTTGACTGTAGGCATGGCAACGGCAAGTATAGCGTTCCTGGGTATAAGCCTGGATAGTGCAATCGCTCAAATTCCATCGACACCAAATTCAGCGCCTCTGAATCAGAAAACACCTTCTCAGGCTAATGTGCTATTTGTCAATCCTGGTGTTGGAGATGACAAGGCAGGCAATGGCAACGAATCCGCTCCTGTAAAGACGATTACCCAAGCCTTGCGATTAGCTAAAGCCAATACTGTAATTATGCTTTCCACTGGTACTTATAGCGCCGAGACAGGAGAAGAATTTCCCTTAATACTGAAACCGGGTATTTCAATTCAAGGCAACCCCAGCAATCAAGGTAAAGACATTATCATTCAAGGAGGCGGTGATTACCTGAGTCGGAGCTTTGGCGGTCAAAATGTCACAATTGTTGGAGCCAACCAAGTCTTGCTGACTGGGGTAACGGTGACGAACTCTAATCGCCGTGGTTACGGTTTATGGATTGAATCTAGCAATCCGGTAGTCGCAGAAAATACTTTTAGTGGCAGTACTCAAGATGGAATTTCCGTCAGTGGTAATGCTGCACCCACCATTAGCAAGAATTACTTTGATCGCAATGGAGCTAATGGCATCACAATTGCTGGTAACTCTAGTCCCCAAGTGAAGGAAAATGTCTTTCACCAAACAGGTTTTGGGATTAATATTGCCCAAAACGCCGCTCCTATACTTATAGGTAATCAAATTCAGAACAATAGATCGGGAATTGTCGTACAAGCAAAAGCCCGCCCGATTTTGCGGAATAATTCTATTCAAGATAATAAAGAAGATGGTTTAGTTGCGATCGCTCAAGCAATGCCAGATTTGGGTAGTGCATCGGAACCTGGGGGTAATACATTTCAAAATAATGCTCGCTACGACATTAACGCCAGCGCTGCTAAACAGGTGATTTCTGCTGCTGGTAACAACCTTGTGAGCGATCGCATCACTGGCAAGGTAGATATTAACGGTACAACAGCACTAGTAACCGAAAATTCTCAACCCGCTCCCAACAACGTATTACGACAAATACCACCAAATGGAGAAATCACCTTTTCGGCTCCTGAAATCCCTGAAACTACTAATGGGCAAACCAGCAACAGCATTTCAGCAAATAATCCTGTTTCTGGGCAATTAAACAGTCAACTGCTGCCATTAATGCCAGCCAATAATGTACCGCTTTCTCTGCCTATATCCAATCAACAACTACCTACTTCTAGCGTCGCCGGATTTCCTACTCCTAGCAGCTTGTCAGGTAGACAAGTATCAACTAACACTTCAATAATTACAACTTCCAGTCCAGCACAGCCGCGTGAGACACCACAGTTAAATTATGTGCGGATCGACCCTAATACTATTGAGTTTACTGCCCCTGAGTCCCCATCCAATTCAGTTGCACAGCCACCAGTTGCAAGTATGAAGGATCAAACACAGCAGCCATTACCAATACTAGAAACTGCTGCCCCAGGTGCTTCAGAACTTTTACCACTTCCCGATCGCAATATTCCTATTGTTAATACTCGCAATCTGCAAACAAGTTCTGCAAGTATTCCCCATAGTGGTAACTCTGCAAGACAATTTGGTGTGCGTTATCGCGTAGTAGTGCCACTTGCAACTGATAAGGAGCGAGATTTAGTAAAATTCCTTGCTCCTGGTGCGTTTCCCACAGTTTGGCAAGGTCAAAGAGTTATGCAAGCAGGAGTATTTAGTAGTGAATATAACGCTAAAGAAATGCTCAAAACACTCTCTAGTAAAGGTTTAAGAGTCATTATGGAGCCGTTGAATTAATTGGGCATTGGGCATAGGGCATGGAACGAAATACGGCTTAAAACCTTGCTTCTCTGCAAGACGCTACCGCAAACAGGGCTAATTTTTTCTTTTCTGTTCCCTATTCTCTGCTCCATCAAGTGATTGTTGACACAGGTGTTTTGGTGGCTTTAATTGATCGACGCGATCGCTATCACATCTGGGTAACAGAGCAGTTGACCCAGATTGCGCCACCTTTGCTAACTTGTGAGGCTGTGATTTCAGAGGCCTGGTTTCTGTTGCAAAGGGTGAATAATGGTCGGGAAACGCTGCTTCAACTTCTGGCTCAACGGCAAGTCGTGATTCAATTTAATTTGGATGCGGAGTTGACAACAGTATTGGCACTGCTGGCTTGCTATCAATCTGTGCCAGTCTCTTTGGCAGATGCGGAACTAGTAAGAATGGCAGAGCTTTATCCCAACAGTTTTGTTTTCACTCTCGATAGTGATTTTCTTTCTTTATCGCAAGAATCGCGATCGCCCAATTCCTCTGCTCATTCCTCAGTCAGGAGTTTGAGAAAATTGGTAAAAAAGTAATGCACCTCAAAATGAAATCAATCGACTTGAGAGAGCGATCGCTTTTCTACTGTGGGTAGGCATCGCTCTTTTATAGGACTTACGTAAAAAGGCAGTGAAAGCCTTGATTTGATGATTAATTGAAAAAAGCGATCTTTTGCAGGCGAGCAAAATCGCCGAGGAGCTTATTAAACTTAGCTGATGTAAATGTAAGCAATCGTCAGATTTTTAACGGGTAAAGTAAACTGAAGACAGAAATACCACAAATCCAAGAATTGCCCCCATGAGCGTTAAAATCGAATTTCACGTTACCGCTCCACCGTTTCGTTGGGATGAAGCTGGAGGTATTCGTATCGGTCAGAGCCGCGTTACTCTCGATAGCTTGCTAGCAACATACCATAACGGCTCTACACCTGAAGAAATTGCTGTTCAGTATCCCGTTCTCTGTTTAGGGGAGATATACGCAGCGATCGCATATTATCTCACCCATCGCCAAGAAATTGACAATTACCTAGAGCAGCGTCGCAAAAAAGCTCAACAACAGCGAAATCAATTTGTCCAGCAGCATAATTTAGTTAATCTTAGGCAGCGCTTGCGCGATCGCTATCAGCCCCAAGGAGAATTCTAGCCAGTGCGTCTATTGACTGATGAGAACTCAATGGCTCAATATTGCGGGGCTTGCTCAGACGTTTACCTGGATTGGACATTGTTCGTGTCCAAGATGTAGGTCTAATTCATACTGATGATTCCACTATCTTAGAGTGGGCAGCCAATGAAAAACGCATCTTGCTTACCCATGATGTAGCAACGATTACTGTTTATGCTTATGAGCGAATCAACAAAGGTTTGTCTATGCCTGGAGTTGTTGAAGTTATTGCAACGGCTCCAATCGGACAGGTCATTGACGACTTATATTTATTTGTTCGTTGCAGTAAGTCTGGCGAATATGAAGGTCAGATCCTTTTTATTCCCTTTTCTTGATTGTAATGGGCAATCGCGGGTCAAAATGAGATCAATTGCTTTAAGAGAGCGATCGCTTTCTTACTGTGGGGAGGCATCGCTCTTTTAGTCAAGGGGGCGAGATCGCCCTTAGGCATAAGTTGAATTAGCGATCGCGTTCTTGTTTTAGGGAGCGATCGGGGAAAGCATCCTTTATCCATCACTTTCATCTAGATATTTCAAAAAAGAATGAACACCCAATAGTGGAAAAAATATCGTTTTTGCGATCGCTTAATCTTTGCACTCATCATTCACTTTTCTGCTTAAACTTAGTAATTAGCTTAATTTGATACTTTATTCTCTCTTCACTTTTCAGCGGAATTTATAATTGACAAAAGCAATGTTATTCTAACTTGTCACGAATGAACCGATTTAATTTTATTGAATGGTAAGAGGTATGGAACCGACCATCGAGCAACTTAAAGCATTCTTTGACTTTTGCGTTCGGGCTAGTAATTTGCTTAGAGATATAGCATTGGTTAGATTTGATCAGAGGACAGGCCGAATCGTGATTTTGATAGGCGAAACCATGCAAGTAGAAATTCTTAGTAATGGGGAGAACATTATCCGATGACAGACTATTTAACTCTTAATGAGCAAGAATTAAGACAATATGTGATATCAAACCCCCAGGATGAGGAGGCATTTCAGCATTACCTCAGTATCATGAGAGCGAAACCGGGGGTAGTGGTCAGCACTCCAGAACAATTAGAGGCTGAGTTAAAACGGCGTATTAATCAAGCTAGTTAACATAGAACCCGTTACTGGAATGTCAGTAACGGGGTTTTTTCAATTTAGCAGCTTGACTCAATGTGAATTTTGGAATTTGCATCAACCATAATCCCCACGTCTCTCGAAGTTCTGATCCAAGGAAGCCTTGGCTCAGACTTCTCTCCATGTCTGTGCGTCCCCGCGTCAGCCTCAATCATCCCTTGATTCAGCAACGCCGATATTCCCGCGATCGCACATCCTCATATCTGCGCTGATTTGGCGACTTGCGTCTGGATACAGCAGGCTCAGTTTTTTCCGTTTTACCAACTTTCGGTGATTGGCGATCGGCTAAGATATCCAGGGCAGACAAATGACGAAACTCGACGGAACAAGGGTTAGCGTTACCGTCAGTATGCCATATTTTTATCGTTTTACCAACATTCGGTTATTTGTTGGCATTTACAAAATATTTTTAAGGGCGTCTATTTAATTGCCTTCATGGTGGAGGGTTATTTTCGACAGGCTTGCAGCACTCACCATCGAAAACAACCTACTTTTTGTAAGCGCTACAACAAAATGCCCTTTCGTTAACTCACTCCCCTTAAGCGGAATATAGGTTCATAGGTTCTAAGAAAGGACTCTGACGGCAACACGCTCCTTGAGTGGAATATTTTGAGGAAACCAGGGTTCACCCATCGATCCGTATTGGGCGTATTCAAGTAGTTCTTGAGTTTCTTGAGTTCCATTGATTCCAATCCATTGGAATTTTTTCTCTGAAGCCAGAGCAAATTCGTAAAACGCCTTTAACTCATGTTCCTCAAATCCAGGATATCCGATCAGCTCGTCGAAAACGATTATTGAACCTTCTGTGAGTTTTTCTCCTAAATAAGAGAAGATAGTTTTAGTTGATGAATAAAGATCGCAATCAATATGCAACAAAGATATATATTGCTGGGTGTGAGCAGCAATAAACTGAGGAATAGTATCTTCAAAAAGACCTTTTATGAGAGTCGCATTGCTTTTTACCTGGGGTAATTCTGGTTGCTTAAAAGCCCCTTTAGGTAATCCGGGACGCCAATCAGATGGTAATCCCTCAAAACTGTCAAACCCATAAACAGTTCCTTGTAACCGATACTCACAGATAAGATTGAGGGTGTGACCGCTAGCAACACCAAACTCTAACCAAAGACCATCTTGATTAACAAGCTTCTCCCGCAAGACATATGGAAGAGGTGAGATTGGCAACTGCATTCCTGGAAGAATACAACAGCTATCTTCCACGAATCTGTTGAAGTCCTGATGAAAATTAATAATGTTCTGCATGTTTTCTTGTTTTTTAGTAATTATCTTAACACCCCTAAGTTTACCCAAACTGACCATAAAGGTGGTGCTAAAGCGAGGGTAGCGGATAGGAAAATGACATTGATATCCTTATTGCTAAATTGATTTGGATTTTCTGCACCTACTTAAAAATCACGAAATTCCTTGCCGTGCCATACCCGTAAGACAAATACAGTATCTGACTCACGCAGGTAACGAACCACGTAGTTTCCGGCGATCAGCTCACGCACATTTTCATGCTCCGGGACAGGACGGCCTATGTCTGGATAAAGTACAAGTTTTCCTATGGCCTGCCTAAGCCTAAGCGACACTCGCTCTGCCGCCTGCGGATTGTTTTCGGCAATGAACTCTCGTAGTCGTACTAAGTCCTGCACCGCACTTAGAGAAAACTGAAGCTTCATATCTTCGGTGCAATAGTTTCGACGGCAGTTCCCCAGGTTTCAAGCCACTTCATAACTTCCTCACCAGAAACAACCCTTTGTGCTTCAATGTCGGCGATCGCCTCTTGTGTTTCTTCGAGCATCCTAAGCTTTTGCTCCTCCCGTGCAATGTACTGCCGTAGAGCGTCGTTGATTATCCAGCCTTTCGTCCGTTGCAGTTTCGTTGCGGTCACTTCGAGCTTCTCTTCAAGGTCATCATCGAGCCTGAAACTTGTGGTACTCATACCTTTGTCTGGTGATAATGCGTTATACTGCATTGTATTATAGTGAGAAAATAACCTAATTAAAAGAGTGAAGATTACTCAACACTTGATGGATTTGATTCATTGGGAGTGTAGTTTTGTCCACTGTTTGGTGAATAGCCTTCGCCGTAAATCGGCTTAAGGCAAGAAAACTCATCATCTAATACTTCAAAACGACTTTGAAGTACTTCAACACGACTTTGAAGTACCTCAAAACGACTTTGAAGTACCTCAACACAACTTTGAAGTACCTCAACACAACTTTGAAGTACCTCAAAACGACTTTGAAGTACCTCAACATGACTTGGAAGTACCTCAACACAATTTTGAAGTACCTCAACACAACTTTGAAGTACCTCAAAACGACTTTGAAGTACCTCAAAACGACTTTGAAGTACCTCAACATGACTTGGAAGTACCTCAAAACGACTTTGAAGTACCTCAACATGACTTTGAAGTATCTGTTGCTTATTTTATGTTACTTTTTTGACAAGTTTAATAAATACCTCAGTACAATCCACTAAAAATAATTAGGTCGATCTTAATTTGC
The DNA here is from genome assembly GCF_034531255.1 of Nostoc sp. ChiQUE01b. Lineage (NCBI taxonomy): Bacteria > Bacillati > Cyanobacteriota > Cyanophyceae > Nostocales > Nostocaceae > Nostoc > Nostoc sp. ChiQUE01b. The sequence goes on from NZ_JAVRBM010000010.1 coordinate 129,302, forward strand.
TTTAATTTTTCCGAATTATCTCTCAGAGAAGTTTATTGTTGCATTGGCTAGAGTACATGCAGTAATCCTATAACTTCCTTCAGGAGCGCATTTTATGGCACGACTAAAACGCAGTTCACCCACTCTCGAAAACGCTTTCCGTCGAATTGCAGGAATGCGATCGATTAGCCCGACGCTAGAATTTGGCAACGGATTAAGTTTGACAGACTACGACAGGCGCATCCAAACCTTGCAAACCCAGCTATCTAACTACAACACTTTACTCTCTAGCATAGATGAAATGGCAGGTCGCCTCTCTCTAATTGAAGAAGAATTGCGCGGCTACTCTGAAAAGATGTTAATGAGTGTGGCAACCCATTATGGCAAAGACAGTTTGCAATATATCCAGGCGGGAGGCAAGCCACGCAAGAAATTATCACGCCGTTCGAGCAACACCCAATCCCCATCTGAGAATACAGCTACAATCTTGAATGGTGCAAACAACAATGGTAAAGAAACCTCTGTTGTTTTACCCTAATGTTTAACTGCATCATGCTGGAGTGTTGTTGATTCTGGGTATAAATTAGAAATTGTATAAATTAAAACTTAACTGTTTCAGTGGGCAATTTTGCGTCAGTGGGGCGATCGTCGCCTCACACAGCTAGAACAATACCTATCGAATTACCTGATCATTCCAGTCGATCAATCCCTTTGTCAAGAATGGGCAGAGGTTCGTGCCAATCGACAAAGCGCAAGACGACCAATATCCCCACAAGATGCTTGGATTGCCGCAACGGCTCTACTGGTCTGTCAAATTCATTTTGACGGTTAAAGAGACGCGATAAATCGCCGTCTCTACATGAAATTTATCCATCAATTATTTATTGACAGACTACTACGTTACGACTTACCGCTAGTCAAAATGAGATCAATTGCCTTAAGAGAGCGATCGCTTTCCTACTGCCAGGAGGCGATGTCTAACGACAAGCCACTCCGTGTCTACGTTGTTGAAGTAAAAGGGCGATCGCAGTTTGGATATGAATTAAAGAACGATCGTTAACTGCTTCAGTCATCATAGTGAAATCGACAACTCAAAATGATGATTTCAGTTTCAGTCACTTCATACACTAAACGATGCTCATCCGTAATTCGTCGTGACCAATATCCGCTCAGTTCATGCTTTAGAGGTTCAGGTTTGCCAATTCCAGTAAATGGTTGACGAACAATATCGTTAATCAGGGTGATGATCTTGCGATGAATTTTCTTATCTTGTGCTGCCCAGTCGTTGAATTGTTCAAATGCCTCAAGAGCGAATGTTATATTCTTCATTCCATTCCTCAGGCGTAAAACTGACCAAGTTGGTCTTTGTTTCAATATTTTGAATAGCGGTCATCAAGTGGTAACGATTGGCTTCAGTAGACAGCAAATACTCTGTCACATCTTGTTGAATAGATTGGTTAGCATTTGTCTCAACAACATCTTGTTCAACCAAAACAATCACTTCAACAACAGTTCCTTCCGCTAAATCAGACGTTTGAATCTCGATTTTGCCATCCTTGCCAACGACCACTTGCTGTTTAATGCCACTTAACATGATTAAACCCTCATGGTGCTATATTTCACATTAGTTTTAGCTTAACTTAGGATGATCGCAATGGCTGAAATGGTGAACGGGCGATCGCCAATATTGTAAGTTGGGTTTGGCTCACCTGGAGACAACCAAGGATTCATAGTCTCAATATTCGTTCCATTGAGGGTTAGCTTTTATTATTCAGTTTTGTTTAAGTCCCGTTATTCCCCTTATCTCCCCACTCCCTATCCTGGCTTATGATCCAAACGGGTGGCTTGCTCTAGAGCGGATTTTTCTTTGGCTCGGCGGACATAGGGTTGTAATTGGGTGCGATCGCAAGCTGTAAAAATACTCAGGTTTTCCAAGGTAATCCCCCGCATTAACATTTCTACGCGCCAGGTTTGTTGTGCTTGGGCGATGGTTGGCGTTTGTCCTTGGGGAGTTAATAATCCTTCACTCCATGCTTGCCAACGGATCTCAAGTTCTGATTCTGAGATGGGTGTGCCTGTATCATTCAGAAACATGGCTGTTTGAGCATCTTTACGACTTTTCAGCCATTTGATTAGGGGATTATTGGTAAAAGAGCCGTAGCGTTTGCCCAAAATCCACTGATTCACAGGCACTTGACGCACAAATCCGGGAATTGTGATTTGCAGGAAGTGCCCTTGAGTATCGTAGATTTGGTGCGATCGCTCTAAGCTAGTTATTTCTGTGGCGGATAACCCAGCCCCAAATAATACGTAAGCCAAGGCATAATCTCGTACTCCAAATTTCCTAGACTGTTGCAGAATTTCGTGAACTAAATTAGCTGGCAAATCAGCTACTTCTGTGGTGGTGAACCCTCCTTGTAAGGAGTTGATTGCTGATTCTGTTGAAGATGACATGGCTCCATGTAAAAACAACTCCACCAAATTTTCGAGAAAATCATTCCGATCCTCCCAAAGTTCGTGAAATTCGCTGGTGAACTCAATTACGGCATATCCCAAAATCATCCCATTCAGCAAACTGGCTAATTTTTCTGCGGGTAAATAGGTATTTAGGTGTCCTTGCTGGATTACAGTAGCTAAATACTGAGCTACATAACGGTTTGCCTCAGTTACTCCCCTGCCTAGTGCGCGGCGATTTTCTGCCGGGAATTGGTCAGCTTCACCTACCACAGATCGGACAAACTCTGGTACTCGTTCTAATGCATGTAAGCTATCACTTGCATAATCTTTCAGAGCTTGGTAAACATTGCCAGGAGGTGTTGCCCGCCGCACCAGCGACTCACCTAAATCCTTGAAGGCTGCGGACTCTTCCAGTACAGCTAAAAGTAATCCATGCTTATTGCCAAAATTCCGAAATAGAGTCACTTCGTTGACTTCGGCTTTTTCAGCAATTTGGCGGGTCGTGGTAGCGCTAACTCCCTGAGCAGAAAACAACTCAAGTGCAGCTTGAATCAAGCGTTGACGAGTAGAAATGAGTTGAGATGACATAAAAAAATGCAAGTGGCACTTGCAGGGGTATCAGAGTTCTGCTAGCATAACAAATGTAAGTGATACTTGCTTTACTCTACTCTAACTAACTAGTGAGAGGGTGGATAAATCCTTAGTGGGATTATGCCCAATAAAAAGTAAATCACTTCATCATCCATCAACAGGAATTTTTATGACCGCAAATTTTGGGGCGTTCGCCAAAGGCGTTGGCAAAGCCATCGCCCCTGAGAGAGGCAACTCACCTCAACTCAGTTGGACAAATGTAGTATTTTTTACTACATTTCATGCTTTAGCACTTCTGGCTCCTTGGTTTTTCTCCTGGCCAGCATTAGGTTTGCTAGTGTTTCTCCACTGGTTATTTGGGAGTATTGGTATTTGCCTGGGATATCATCGGCTACTGAGCCATAAAAGTTTCCAGGTTCCTAAGTGGTTAGAGTATGCGATCGCCCTCATTGGAGCGTTGGCTTTGCAAGGGGGGCCAATTTTTTGGGTAGGTGGACACCGCCAGCATCACGCCCACACAGAAGATATTGACCTAGACCCCTATTCTGCTCAAAGAGGATTTTGGTGGAGCCATATATTGTGGATTTTTTACCCACGTCCAGAATTTTTTGACTATGAAACCTATAAAAAATACGCCCCTGATTTAGCTAGACAACCCTTTTATTGTTGGCTAGATCGTTACTTCTTGCTATTGCAAATACCCTTCGCGCTGCTGCTTTATGCTCTAGGAGGATGGTCTTTTGTATTCTACGGAGTGTTTCTCAGATGTGTCTTACTTTGGCACTCAACCTGGTTTGTAAACTCAGCATCACACCTATGGGGTTATCGCACCTTTGATGCTAATGATGGCGCTCGTAATCTTTGGTGGGTATCTCTCGTCACTTATGGAGAAGGATGGCACAACAACCATCATACTTATCCCCACATGGCGAAATCTGGGTTGTCTTGGTGGGAAATTGATGTTACTTGGTGGAGCATTCTAGTATTGCAGACTTTAGGTTTAGCTAAAAAAGTTATCTCGCGTCCTCCTCAAGGTGCAACTCACGGCTAAATTGCAACTAAATTATCATGAATTTGTTATGCCGATTGCTTCTTGCAATCGGCTTACTAATTTTTATGATTGATCGTTTCCCATGTGCTGACACAGTACCGTTACGCAAGCTTTTTTTTGACTTTCCAAACATCCTCTCAGAATAATTGCGGTTGAAATAGTTGTATGTGTTACTTAGAATGCAAAAATGGTTAATTTCAACTTGCTTTTGCTTCAACCAAAATTTTCTTGTATATAGGACTCATATTTGATTGCGTGAAAAAAACTCAGTACACCTTTATTCGTTCTTCCCAGTCCCCATTACTCCTTATCCCCTTCAGGGGCCCCACCTTCCCCAGTCTCTACGATTAATTCAGAAATCAAATCGGATTGCTATATTGGTAATTTTTCCACGTTTCAAGGCTTGCTCTAGCCATTATTTAACAAAGTTTAGGGGTTTAAGTCCCCTGTCTCTATAGACAGCAAGTGTTGGGCTGCTTGTCTTTATCCCCGTTACAACACGTAATTGCGAATTGCGAATTGCGAATTGCGAATTGGTTTAAGGCTTAGTCTGCCACAATGGAGGAAAAGTGGATAATTCTTGCTGCTAAATTAAGGTGTTAATCCAGGTAATGCGCTATAAATTTTTTTCCAGATTTTTTCAGACACCCTCAGTGTCACTAATCAGTAATTTGCTGACTTTTTGGTAATCTTAACAAATGCTTTATCTCCGAAATGTAAATTATCATCCTACAGCGTGCCCAACAGCGATTCTCAAATCGATCAATTTAGAATTAGCACCCCAGCAGCTAGGTCTGATTATTGGCCCGAGTGGTTCCGGTAAAAGTACCTTACTAGAAATTTTGTCGGGACTAGCCGAACCCACTACTGGCGCACTCTTCTGGCGGGAACAAGAACTTCTAGCCGAACAGCTACAACAATTAGCCGGGTTAGTATTTCAGTTTCCAGAGCGGCACTTTTGCGGTGGTTCGATTTTAGAAGAATTACGTTTAGGACATCCTGAGTTAGGGTCAGAACGAGTCAGACAGGCGCTGAGTGAGGTGGGATTAGAGCATTTATCGCTTTTTGCTGCTCCCCATGCTTTGAGTGGTGGTCAGCAACGACGTTTAGCTTTAGCAGTGCAATTAATTCGCCAGCCAAATTTACTGTTATTAGATGAACCCACAGCTGGTTTAGATTGGTCAATGCGTCGGCAACTGGTAAATTTATTAGCAAAACTGAAACAAGATTGGACATTGTTAATAGTGACACACGACGCTGGGGATCTGTTAGCGATCGCAGACCGTTGCTGGACACTTAACCACGGTGAACTAGAATCAGTAGACCCAAAGACACTAGAATCAAAAGTTAAAGAACCTCTACCAATGGTGTGAGAGAGGAGCAGGGGGAGCAGGGGGAGCAGGGGGAGCAGGGGGAGCAGGGGGAGATGAGGGGGACAAGGGGGAATTATTAAACAAGCCTCTCCCTTGTCTCTTCTCCATGCCCAATGCCCAATGCCCAATGCCCCATGACAAATAACAAATAACAAATGACAAATGACAAATGACAAATAACAAATGACAAATGACAAATGACAAATGACAAATGACAAATGACAAATGACAAACTTATTGCCTGAGATGGCAGAAATCTGGCAGCAAACTCTCAATTGGCAACCAACTGTCCAACAGCAAACGCAATTCCAAAGGCTTTATGAGTTAATTCTAGAAGGTAATCGCCAACTAAATTTAACTCGGATCGTTGAACCTCAAGAGTTCTGGGAAAAACATCTCTGGGATTCTTTGCGAGGAATTGCACCTCTGTTATCAGCAAATTTCTCCTCTGCTCCCCTGCTCAAGAGCTCCCCTGATTATTCCCCTGCTCTCATCGATATTGGTACAGGTGCAGGTTTTCCAGGTATTCCAGTGACAATTACAGTACCTAATTGCACAATTACTCTTCTCGATTCCACTCGCAAAAAAATTACTTTTCTCGACAATATATTAACTGAACTTGCCCTTAACAATGCCAAAACTCTTGTTGGTAGGGCTGAAGAAATCGGTCAGCACCCCCAGCATCGGCTAGCTTACGATATTGCATTGATCCGTGCTGTAGGGGCAGCCTCTGTCTGTGCAGAATATACGCTACCATTGCTCAAACAGGGAGGTTTAGCTATAATTTATCGCGGTAATTGGACAGAGGATGAAACAACTACTTTGCAGAATGCTGTGAACCAGTTGGGTGGCGTTATTGAATCAATCGAACAATTTACAACACCTTTGAGTAACAGCATCCGTCATTGCCTTTATTTACGCAAGGTAGCAAACACACCAGCTAATTTTCCCCGCGCTGTTGGTATACCTACTCAAAAGTCGTTATAATTCGTAATTCGTAATTCGTAATTAAGAACAGAAATTAGCCATTAAACTAAAGGAATCTCAATGACAAATTCTGTGCCCTTACCCAGAACGGAGTTGCAGATCAAATTACCATTGTGCGTTTCTTCAACAATTTGACGAGCGATCGCTAATCCCAATCCTGTTCCCTTGCCAACCTCTTTAGTGGTAAACAAGTGGTCAAAGATATGTGCTTTAATATCCTCTGGCATTCCCGATCCGTTATCTTTGATCCGAATTACTACCGTATTCTGGTCGCTGGATACTTCAGTGCGAATTATAATTTGCTGAGACTTAGCTTGTAATTGGGCAAATGTTCGCCCAACGCTTTCTGTATCTAATACATCAATTGCATTGGCAAGGATGTTCATAAATACTTGATTTAACTGTCCTAAAAAGCACTTAACAGGCGGTAATTGACCATAATCTGTAATCACCTCAATCGCCGGACGTTTCTGGGACGCTTTGAGGCGATACTTCAAAATTAACAGTGTACTCTCAATTCCTTCATGCAGGTTACAAGCAACTTTTTCAGATGTATTGGCTCTGGAAAAGGTACGGAGACTAGTGCTAATGTCCATAATACGTTCTGTCGCTACCTGCATCGAACCTAGCAGCTTTGGTAAGTCTTCGCTGAGAAATTCTAAGTCAATTTTATCGGCAAGGTTGGTGACAGCAGGTGCAAGTTGGGGATGATTTTGCTGCACGCATTGCACATACCTAAATAAATCTTGGATATACTCTTCAGTGTTATTCAGGCTGCCTTTGAGAAATCCAAGGGGGTTGTTAATTTCGTGTGCTACCCCTGCAACTAAGTTACCCAAGCTTGCCATTTTTTCACTTTGTACTAATTGCAATTGTGCGTTTTTAAAATTATCTAGCGCTTGCGAAAGCTCTGCGGTGCGTTCTTGTACCCGTTGCTCCAAAATATCCTTTTGTTGCGCTAATTCTAAATTTGCTCGTCGCAGTTTCAGGTGAATTCCAATGCGTGCCAGTACTTCTTCTTCTTGAAATGGCTTTGTAATATAATCGACAGCTCCTAACGCTAAACCTTTGACTTTATCGGTTGTATCATTAAGAGCAGTCATGAAAATAATCGGAATTTCACAGCTAGTCTGTTGAGATTTTAATTGACGACAGGTTTCAAAGCCATCAATTCCTGGCATCATTACATCTACTAAAATTAAATCTGGGGGATAGTTTTTTACCGTCTCGATGCCGTGCCAACCATCCATTTCTACTAAAACTTTATAACCAACTCGGTCAAGTGCATCATACAAAACTTCAATATTAGTTGGATTATCGTCAATAATTAAAATTGTTTGACCTACACCATCAGTTGCCATCAGTTTTCAATCTCCTACCTAAATCTTTGTTGATTCTTGAGATTGGTTTATCGACTCTTGGAGAAAATGACGAACTGTCTGAATATTGAAGCCTTTAACCAATTGCCTGAGTTCTTGAATAAAGGGTTGATATTGTTCATCTAATTGAGCTAATCGATCCAATTCTTCTCGGATACCTCTAAAGTACCCAGTTTCCACATGTTCTAATAACCCTTTTAAATCACAAATAGGTGGAATGATAATGGTTGTGGCGCTTGCTGCTGTATCGCCTGTAGATGTTAATTTAGTATCTGTATATACCCAATCTAGTTGTAATTGCTTGGCTAATGCAGCATAAAGTTCATCTGCTTGCACGGGTTTTGCCAAGAAATCGTTACCACCAGCAGCTAAACTCTTTTGGCGGTCAATCTCAAACACGCTGGCAGAAGAGACAATCACAATGGCATCACGTAAAGTTTCGGACTGACGCAATTGTTTAAGCATTTCCCAGCCATCCATTACGGGCATGGCTAAATCACAAATGGTAATATCGGGGCGATCGCTTGTAATTTTTTCTAAACCCTCTTGTCCGTTGCTGGCTTCGATAACCTCAAAACCAAGGGGTTCCAAAAGATTGACAATCACTGAGCGATTTTCCCAACGATCATCGACAATCAGGATTTTTTTGCGATTCTCTTTGACAGAGGTTGCGCCAACATCGGCATATCCGACAATTCTCCCAGATGATGTTACGGAATTTGCTTGTACCCAATCAGTTGCGATCGCACAGTCAATATTAAAGAAAAACTTACTACCAACCCCTAATTGGCTTGCAACCTGTATTTGACTAGCCATCAATTCAACAAATCGCTGGCTGATAGCAAGTCCTAATCCCGTTCCTTCACTTTGGCGTTTGCTATCCCCGACTTGCTCAAAAGGAAGGAAAATTTTCTCTAATTGCTGGGGACTCATGCCGATGCCTGTATCTTGAATCTGGAAGCGAAGATTAGTTATATCCCCTAACAGCACTTCCACCTTAAATGTGACACTGCCTTTTTCGGTAAATTTGATGGCATTTCCCAGCAAGTTAATCAGAACTTGTCGTAAACGCTTCTCGTCAGCAACAACGCCCATCGCTGGATTCTCCGGCGGCTGATAAATAAACTCAATACCCTTTTGTTCGGCTTTGATGCGGCAGATTTCCACAACACTTTGTAGAAGCGCAGGCAGATAGAATGGGACGGGCTGTAGTTCTAGTTTGCGGGCTTCGATTTTAGATAAGTCGAGAATATCGTTAATTAAAGTCAGTAAATGCGAACCACATTGATAGATAATGTCGATGCCACGCTGTTGTTTTTCGTCAGGTGCAGTACGGGCAAGAATTTGGGCATAGCCTAAAATCCCGTTGAGCGGTGTCCGCAGTTCGTGGCTCATGTTTGCGAGAAAATCACTCTTGGCATGATTAGCAGCATCGGCGGTCAATTTCGCTTCCTTTAACTCGTGAGTGCGTTCTTCTACCCGACTTTCTAACTCTTCGTTGGTTTTAGCTAATTGTTGATTGGTTTGCTCAATAGTGGTGAAAGAGTCCCGTAACTGCTGCGCCATGCGGTTGAAGGACTGCGCCAATCTACCCAATTCATGCACTGACGGTACTTCTACCTGTTGGTTTAACTCACCTGCGGCAATTGCTTCTGATGCTTGACTCAAACGTAAAATCGGACGAGCAATCCAGCGAGAGGTATAGAAGCCTAAAATGGTTGCTAATATTAATGCACCCAAACACAACAAAATTGTCGTGTGCGTATTGGTGTTAATTTTTGCCATAAAGTCCGATTCTGGAACTGCCACAACCACCAGCCAATCTAAACCCCATTCATCCCGCCAAGGTGCTACTTGGACAAACTGACGCTGACCGTTGAGTTGAAATTCCAGCGACTGATTGTCTTTGATGGTTGACAAATTCTGAAAACGCCTAGTTAAATATTTTACAGTAGCTTGAATCAGTGAATCTTTACTGTCAGAGCCTTGAAGCCGTTTAGCTTTGCCATTAACAAGTGTAAAAGGTTGTTCTTTGTTGGAACTTGCAATTAACAATCCATTGCGTTCCAAAATAAAAGTTTTCCCAGATGGACTAACTTTTAATTGTTGGAGAAAATTACTAATCTGCATGAGTCGCTGGTCAACTCCAATAACACCAATCAAATTCTTGTTTTTGTCATAGACTGGGCGATTAGCAGACACGGATAGCGTGTAAGGTGGCGATTGCCATTGATAAAGCGTCCACATCGATTTGCCTGTTTTTGCTGGTTCTTCACACCAAGCTTCTTGCATCGCAATGTAAGGGCCATTATCGATCGCCAGTTTAGCTCGATTCCCTAGTTTATCTGTGTTATAGATATACCAATGTTGGTTGCCATTGCGCTTGCGAGAAACTTCATCGACTGTAACGCGACCATCTTCAAAGAAGCGTCCAGAACCGGCAAAATCTCCCGTCTGCAAGCAAAAACCAATATAGCCAATATTATGCAATTGAAGTTGCTTCCAGAAAAACTGCCCAAGTTGCTGTGGATTGTCCGGGTCAAGTAACCCCATATCCATCGCACCGCCGTTAATTTCAGCTAGTTGACGACCTGTATTCAAGTAACTATCTAGATGCTGATCGATGCGATCGCTAACTTCACGTTGCAATCGACTGGCTAAATCATTCACTGCTTGCTGTCCGTTGCGGAGAGATAAATAGCCTGTCAGTCCTACTGCGGCAAAGATTTGCAAAACGAAGGGAAGCACAAGTACTAAGCGTAGTGGTAGATTCCCCTTGCTATGAGAATTTTTATTATTTGATAGCATCACCTCAGATTGGCTCTCCTTACATCCTGATGATTATCATTGGCTATGTATAGAATTCCCAAATAAACCTTGGTGATTAATCTTCTAATCCAATATTATTTCTGTTGCTTGGGAGTAACAATATGTTAAATTTATGAGATGATTGGCTATACACGAATTTCCATGACAAATTCTCTACCTTTGCCAAGAATAGTTACAGCAATTCTACGCAAAATTGGTATTAAGACTTTCAAATTTAGTATTATACAGCGTATTCCAGGTAAATAAAGTACACGGGTAGGGGCACAACATGTTGTGCCCCTACGATTATCTGTACGTCACCTTGGCGTAGCTTCTCGTAGAGAAGTTACAATCTGCTGTATTACCTTCAAATACTATAGAATTTGGAGTCAAATCAGTGCACAATCTAGTTTTTTATACTCACTTCTCGATAACTCTCTATCTGCTTTTAGGCAACACAACTTGCATCAAAAAACTGGCAACAAAAACAATATTCTGCTGCCAGTTTTAAGCGTCTACAATTCTAAATTGTTGTCTGGTTTCAGGCAAATTTGCTTGCTACTGCAAACCGCTTGTTAATCTCATCCCAATTAACCACGTTCCACCAAGCATCTAAATAATCGGCGCGGCGGTTCTGATAATTGAGATAATATGCATGTTCCCATACATCATTACCCAGGATGGGATATTTACCTGCACTTAAGGGACTATCTTGATTAGCTGTAGTTGTCACTTCCAACTTACCACCCTTGTTACGTACTAGCCAAACCCAGCCACTACCAAAACGACTAGCACCAGCTTCGTTAAACTGTTTTTTGAAAGCTGCAAAAGAGCCAAAACTTTGATTAATTGCGGAGGCGATATTTCCTGTTGGTTCTCCACCACCTTTCGGCTTCATAATTTCCCAGAACATTGAGTGGTTGACATGACCACCGCCATTATTACGTACTGTTTTACGAATATCTTGTGGTACATTGTCAAGTTTTTGCAACAGTTCTTCAACAGTTTTACCTTTGAGTTCTGGGTGTTTGGCTAACGCTGCATTCAGGTTTTTCACATAAGTTGCGTGGTGTTTATCGTGGTGAAATTGCATTGTTTTGGCATCAATGTGTGGTTCCAGTGCTTCATAGGCGTAAGGTAAAGGCGGTAGTTGGATAGCCCCTGTTGTATTTGGAGTTGTATTTGGCGTTGTATTTGCTGTTATATTTGGTGTTGTGTCAGAAGTTGCAGTGTTTCTCTGAGGAGATTTCTCTGCCAATGCACAAGCGTCTAACGCAAAAGCACCAGCACCTGATGTAAGTAAAAACAAGAAATGGCGTCGATTAATAGTCATATAAGTTTTTGCAGCGAATCTATTCAGTCTCTATTGCAGTTTTCATTTTCTTAGATTTTGGCTACAAAAAATGAGAAATTAGCGATTATTTCTGGCAGTTTAAGAAACTCTTTATAAGATTCTGTCCCCAGTTTTGGGATCGAATACAAACAACTGATTTAAATCGAGCTGTAGAGAAAGGCGATCGCCTGGACGCAAACGCACATCAGAGCTCACCTGAATATTCAAAACCACTGCTGAACCAGGTAAACCAGCACGAATCAAAGTTTCTCTTCCCAAAGGTTCTACAACTTTAACTTCAACCGATAATAATCCTGCTGAGTTTTGAGTACTGTTAGTGGTAGCGGGGCGTTCAGCTCGTTCTGAGTCAGTGTTGATTTTTAGATGCTCTGGACGAATCCCCAAATCAAAACTGTGTCCTTGACGCAACTGTAATTTTTCTTTCACAACTGCTGAAATTGCTAATAACTGTCCACTCAGATCAAAACCGTTATTTTGATAGATTGCAGGCAAAATATTCATTGGCGGACTGCCTAAAAAACTTGCCACCATTTGATTAGTAGGACTTGCATAAATAGTTTGGGGATCGCCGATTTGTTGAATCCGCCCGCGATTGAGCACGACAATTTTATCAGCCAAAGTCATCGCTTCAACTTGATCGTGGGTGACGTAAATAGTTGTAATACCTAATTGTTGATGTAGTTGTTTCAATTCTGCCCTGGTATCATCGCGCAATTGGGCATCTAAATTAGATAAAGGTTCATCAAGTAAAAACACTTGTGGTTCACGAGCGATCGCTCTCCCTAATGCTACCCGTTGTTGCTGTCCCCCAGAGAGTTGTTTAGGTTTACGATCCAGCAAGTGATCGAGAGAAAGCGATCGCGCCACATTCATTACCCGTTCTTGAATGATTTTCCGGTCAACTTTCCGCATTTGCAAGCCAAAGGCGATGTTTTGCGCCACACTCATGTGAGGATAGAGAGCGTAGTTTTGGAACACCATCGCCACATCCCGTTGTCTAGCTGGGATATTATTCACCAAGCGATCGCCAATATAGAGTTTGCCAGATGTGGCGGTTTCTAAACCAGCGATCGTTCGCAAAATTGTCGACTTCCCACAACCCGATGGCCCAACTAAAACCCAAAACTCGCCATCAGGAATTTCAAAGGTAATGTCCTCAATAGCGGTGACATTATTGAATCTACGCTTAATATCTTCTAAACGAACGTTGGCCATTATCCATTTTGATATTTCTAATTTGGGATCTGTGGCAAGTAACCTCCAACTCAGTACTAGGGGCTTTTATCCGCCCCCTCTGAGGAACTATGAGGCTGCTTTGCAAGTGCAGAAACTTGATTGTCCTGCACAACTCTAATCAGAAATCTTAGAGCTTCATTGACGGCATCGGCATTGGGAAAAACCTCTGCAACATCAGGGTCTAAACGAATTGTTGTTTTACCAAAGCTCTTTCGTTCAAGGCCGAATTTTCTGACTCTTAGGTTTTTTAAGTCATACTCTGAAAGCAAATCCTCTTCCATTTCTGGCTTACCCTTATCCCGTTCAATGATGACGTAGAATTCTCTGTTGGTGGGATTGATCATAGTCTATTTGTCCGTAGACTCAAAATTATTTTTCTGGATTCTTCGACCAAGCTGGGTGAGAGAGTAAAGAAGCAAAGACTCGTACCCCTCGAAGTTGATTAGAGAGGGGTAAGTGACCTCTAGGCGCATTTAAATCCCAGGTAAACTCGTTAGGGTATCGCGTCCAGTTATTACCTGCTTTCCAGCCAATTTTCGGCCAGAAATTCTCCCAGTTTTTACCCAAACTTAACCAGATTTCTCGCTGTACTGAAAAACCAAATTTACCTTCGGAGTGGATTAACCAGAGGTTGTTAATGGTTTGCAAGTCAACAGCCGAAGTATTTTCTACCTCAGTAAAATACAACCATTTTCGTTGTACAGCCGTTGGCCCTGATAGTTCACACATTTTTTCGATGGTGACGCGATCGGCTGCTTGGAAGTCTTGAGCAGCAAGTAGCTGTTGCAAAGAATTGTAGTTAATCCCGCACTCTGATTTTAGAGGTACAATTCCTTCAGGAAAACAAGAGCGCAAAAATTCTTTGGCTCGGGGTGCATCAGAGTTATAAAGGACTTGGTAAGCTTTGCCATCAATCCAAGTCGCTGGGTTCTCACGCCGTTTCAGTAAAAATTCCATCAACACGTCTAATCCCTCATTACCCAACTCAGCTAATTGTGGGATTATCTGTTGTTGGACTTTTTCAGACCCAGCGATTAACGGTTGTCGGAGGGAGTCGATGTCATTTGCAGGGCCTGATAAAATCATTGGGTCTGTCATGCCATTCTCGTTTTAGCGGTCAGTGAAAGAGCGGTAAGCTATCGGGCATTCTCTAAAGTGAAGCATTGATAGCGAAAAGTAGTTTACAACTATTAAAGCAGAAAGCCCACAGGCTTAACCCTGTGCTGAATCCAGGACAGGCTTAACCGTCCATTGACGATGTGGTGTGGGATGAATGCGTTCAAGTAGCGCCTCGTAAAGCCTGCGGCATAGCTACGCTTAGGGCACAGCCTCTCCAAGAGTTGAGAAGCACCTTTAGGTACAGTATTTTGTCTAGCAGCCGTTCACGAAAAAAGCAAAATTCTGAACTTAATAGTTATCTTATACCCAATTTAGTAGTATAAGAAGAGGAGGTGCAGACGATGCTTGTATTTGAGTTCAAAGCTTATGGAAAGTCAGCACAATTAACCGCAGTAGACGAAGCAATTTGTACTGCCAAATTCATCCGCAATAGTTGCATCAGGTTATGGATGGATGTAAAAGGCATTGGTAAAAACGATTTACAGAAATACTGTGCAGTACTTGCAGCTAATTTTCCTTTTGCTGATGAGCTTAATTCAATGGCTAGACAAGCCAGCGCAGAACGGGCGTGGTCTTCTATCTCCCATTTTTATGACAACTGCAAAAAAGGAGTATCTGGTAAGAAAGGTTTTCCAAAATTTCAGAAAGATTGCCGTTCGGTTGAATACAAGACATCAGGATGGAAGCTTGCAGACGATCGTAAATCCATAACTTTCATAGACAAAAAAGGTATTGGACGGTTAAAGCTAAAAGGTACTCGTGACTTGCATTTGTACCAAATTAAGCAAATTAAGCGGGTTCGGCTAGTAAAACGTGCAGACGGAGTATATGCTCAGTTCTGTGTTGACATAAACCGCTCGGAAGATATAGAGCCAACAGGTAATACTGTCGGTTTAGATGTCGGATTGAAAGAGTACTATACCGACTCTGAGGGAGTGATGGTAGAGAATCCTAAATTCTTGTGTAAAGGTGAAAGGATTCTTAAACGTTCTCAACGTCGAGTATCTAAAAAAGTAAAAGGGTCAAAAAACAGAGCCAAGGCTAGACAAGTTTTAGGTAAGCGCCATCTCAAAATAAGTAGGCAACGTAAAGATCATGCTGTGAAGTTAGCACGGTGCGTAGTTCAGTCTAACGACTTGATAGCCTACGAAGACTTGAGAATTAAAAATCTGGTGAAAAATCACTGTTTAGCTAAGTCTATAAATGACGCATCTTGGTATCAGTTCCGTATCTGGATTGAGTACTTTGGTAAAGTGTTTAAGCGAGTAACGGTTGCAGTAAATCCTCAATATACTAGCTCTGATTGCTCTAGTTGCGGTGAAGTTGTCAAAAAAACGCTATCTACCAGAACACACGTTTGTAAGTGTGGTTGTGTGATGGATAGAGACGAAAATGCAGCTAGAAATATTCTTAGTCGGGGATTAGGTACGGTAGGGCATACCGGAACCTTTGCAGCGCCACTTGCTACAACGAGGGGAACCCCCGCAACGCAGTGGCTTCTAGATGCAAGCAACGCTTGGGGAGATGAAACCTCTACTCCGGTTGGTGAAAACCTGCTTGAGCAAGTTATATCTTAGAACCAAGAATCCCACAGCTTGGAGCGGTGGGAGTGTCAATATTTTTGATCGTACAAAATTGCGATCGCTTCACTGAATTCCACACTTAATCCCCAAATAATGTACAAGGGGAATAGGGGGAAAATCTGTGCCTTATGGCTTGGTGAACAAAAGACATAGCAAAATATACAAGCCTGCCACATAAGGTTTTTTGAATAGCAGCGTATCGATTAGGAGTGTATGAACGATGTACGAAAAGATTACCCCCCCCGCAGCCGGAGCAAAAATCACCTTCAAAAATGGTGAACCAATCGTACCGGACAATCCAATTATCCCCTTTATTCGGGGCGATGGTACAGGTATAGATATCTGGCCTGCTACCCAAAAGGTGCTAGATGCTGCGGTAGCTAAAGCATACAAGGGTCAGCGTCAAATTAGTTGGTTTAAGGTTTACGCTGGGGATGAAGCCTGTGATTTATACGGTACTTACCAGTATTTACCTCAAGACACTCTGACGGCAATTGAAGAATATGGTGTAGCTATTAAAGGGCCTTTGACTACTCCCGTGGGCGGGGGAATTCGTTCTTTAAATGTGGCACTGCGGCAAATTTTTGACTTGTATGCTTGCGTGCGTCCTTGCCGTTACTATGCAGGTACGCCCTCACCCCACAAAAATCCCGAAAAGCTGGATGTTATTGTTTATCGAGAGAATACGGAAGATATTTATTTAGGCATTGAGTGGCGACAAGGTAGCGAAATCGGCGATCGCTTAATTAAAATTCTTAATGAAGAACTGATCCCTGCCACCCCAGAACATGGGAAAAAACGAATTCCTCTTGATGCTGGTATTGGCATCAAACCCATCAGCAAAACTGGTTCTCAACGCCTAGTCAGACGTGCCATCAAACACGCTTTGCTATTGCCCAAACACAAGCAACAAGTGACTTTGGTGCATAAGGGCAACATCATGAAGTACACCGAAGGCGCTTTCCGTGATTGGGGTTATGAACTAGCAACCAGCGAATTTCGCCAAGAAACTGTTACTGAACGGGAATCTTGGATTTTGAGTAACAAGGAAAAAAATCCGAATATTTCCTTGGAAGAAAATGCCCGCGAAATTGATCCTGGGTTTGATGCTCTCACCGATGAGAAAAAAGCGCAAATTGTCAAGGAAGTTGAAACTGTTCTTAACACAATTTGGGCAACCCACGGCGAGGGCAAATGGAAAGATAAAGTTTTGGTGAATGACCGGATTGCTGATAGTATTTTTCAACAAATCCAAACCAGACCGGATGAGTATTCGATTCTGGCGACGATGAACTTGAACGGCGATTATTTGTCTGATGCGGCTGCCGCCATTGTTGGGGGATTGGGAATGGGGCCAGGGGCAAATATTGGTGATGCTTGTGCCATATTTGAAGCTACCCACGGCACTGCACCTAAACACGCTGGTTTAGATCGGATTAATCCTGGTTCAGTGATTTTGTCTGGTGTGATGATGCTGGAATTTCTGGGTTGGCAAGAAGCCGCAGACCTAGTTAAAAAAGGTTTAAGCGATGCGATCGCGAGTAGTCAAGTCACCTACGATTTAGCCCGGTTGCTAGAACCACCAGTTGAACCCTTAAAATGTTCTGAATTTGCCGAGGCAATTATTCAGCATTTTGGTTAAATGCACTGGTGTCAAAATAATTCGTAATTGATAATTCGTAATTCGTAGTTGCAATCAGTGCTTGCTCTGAACCCATTTAATTACGAATTACGAATTAGTAATTATTTCGACAAACATGATAATATAACCTCGTCAGTACAAGATTTAAAAACCTACTCCTCGACTGGGAGAAAGTCTACGCTCGAAAAAACCTTGAGGAGATATCACTACGCCCTACGGGCAAACGTGGTGCAGCTCAAGAGTCTGTGCAAACAGGATATTAAGAGGCTATTTATAAAGTAAAAATAAAATTCTTGTAGTGGCGTGGCAAGTCTTAAATGTTGCGATAGATTTTAGCTTTGTTTAGCGCTAAAGCGCAACTACGAACATTTTCTATCGCACTATTTTAGCTGTGTCACGCCAGTAGGATGTGTTAGCCGCATATTTCGATATGATTTGTCACGAAAAATATGACACGAGCGCCTAACGCAGCGTTTTATATAGCGGTAGGTTAGGCTAAAGCCGTAACACACCCTAACTTTTGATTTACTTTATAAATGGTCTCTAAGGCTGCAAAGTCTTGACACTCTCCGCTAAAGGTGCGGAGAGTGTCAACGAACCTGTGAGTGTTTATTTTATCCTGCTACGAATAGGCATAGTAATTAACTTCGACATGTGCAATCAATCCTCAGCTATCAGTGAGTAGGCAAATAGAAGCTGACTTTTTTAGGAGACATCAATATGAACAGGAAGTTATCTTCCGCCTCGCGACGCGCTTTCTTAAAATGGGGTCTTTGTAGCTTTGGCGCAGCAGCTTTAACGACATTACCTAAGAAGCTAACAGCGCACCCTATTAGCTCTTTCAAAACTATTACATTTGGTGCTAATGACATTGGCATTCTTAACTTTGCTCTGTTGTTAGAGGAACTGGAAGCGGCATTCTATTTACTTGTTCTTAGATCTGGCAAAATTACAGATCCCAAAGAGTTTGACTATTTGAAATCTATAGGTTCTCATGAAGCCTCACATGTAACTTTTCTCCGGCAGGTGCTAGGTGCAAATGCTACATTTAAAACAAAAGATCTCAGCTTTAACTGGGTAGGGTTAAATGCTATTTTGAAGGATCGAGACACCATCTTGAACACTGCTGTCGCTCTGGAAGACACAGGTGTTCATGCTTACAATGGGGCGGGAACAAGTTTGAAAAACCCCACATACTTACTTGCTGCTGGCTCTATCGTGTCTGTTGAGGCACGCCATGCAGGAGGTGTACGTGCGCTCCTAAAGCGACCCACTACTGAATTAGATGTAGAGCGTGCAGTGAGTGACGCGAACCTAGTTCCCAACCTCAATCCCGTTAAGGGACGTGCTTACGATGAGTTATACACGCCTAAACAAATTATCGCGATTGTTAACTCTCTGAAAATATTGAACAACCCAATTAACGGGGCGCTCGTCGCCTAAAGTTAGGAGTCACTCAAAGATGAAAGCCTTTGTAAAATCGATCGCACAAACACTTGCAAGTCTAAATAGCAGGTTTCGTTGTTTAGTAGCAAGAGCTTGGGGTATAACTCTGATCCTGTCTCTATTTTTTGTATCTCTGCTCTTTATCGTTGCAACACCAGCCTATGCTGTGGAGAGAGTGCTTACACCCAAGGAAGTTGTTGAATATGCCCTGACCTTAGAAAAACTAGAAGCTGATTTTTATCGCCGTGCGATTATTGCAACCCAAAGTGGTGGATTAAGCAGTCTTCCGAATGCAGCTAAAAACGCGCTCACTTCCTATGGAGAAGATGAGGCTCAACACGTTGTTGATTTATCAACTGTATTAACATCTTTGGGAGGCAACCCAGATGGAATTACTATCCCAGTTAATCCCAACTATGACGCCATACTCAAACGTGACCCATTTGCCAAACCAAAAGACTTTTTACTAGCTCTACAGTACGTTGAAGACACCGGAGTAGCAGCTTATAAAGGGCAGGTACAGAACTTACTGGCCGCTGGCAAATCTGGAAAAACTGTATTAGCCGCAGCTTTAGAAATTCACTCTGTCGAAGCCCGACATGCTGCCGGGATTCGATATCTGCGGCAGACTTTTTATAGCGTAGATGTACGACCGTGGATTAGATCTTCCAGTGAAGTCATCTACAATGAAGATCGTTTTGGTAGTCCCACTCCGATTCCGTTTAGTAGTGAAGCTTTCGATGGTTTCGCGACAAGGGAGGAAGTGCTAGCGCTAGTGGGGCCTATCCTAACCGAAAAGTAAATATAGAGGCGATCGCTTATTTATTGCGGTCAAGTGAAAGTCAATGAGAAATAGAATGAAATTACAGCAATTCTAAAACTGTTAAAGGTATTAGAACTGTCTGGGTGTATTGTGACAATTGATCCCATAGATTGTCAAAAAGAAATTGTGAAGTTAATCAGCATAAAGGAGACATCTGCGTAAAAATATTGACATTACCTCGTAGTAAGCGGCTCTAGCCCTGAAAATAGAGCTAGAGCCGCTTACTATAAACTTTTAATTATTTACACCAATTGCTTTACCTGTGATTTCGCTAATTCATGAGGTGCGATCGCTCCATTTTCTGTAATGATGGCTGTAATCAACTCAGCCGGAGTCACATCAAAAGCTGGGTTGTAAAAATCTACACCCGCAGGTGTGAGAATGGTATCACCAACTTGATAAATTTCTGTTGGTTCGCGTTCTTCAATGGGAATTTTACTGCCATCAGCTAATTCAAAATCAACGGTGGAAAGGGGTGCAGCTACAAAGAAAGGGATATTATGTGCAATAGCTGCGATCGCTACACTATACGTACCAATTTTATTGGCAGTGTCACCATTAGCAGCAATGCGATCGGCACCCACAACTACAGCATGAATTAAACCTTGTTTCATGCAATGGGCTGCCATATTATCAGTAATTAATGTCACTGGAATACCTTCTTGAACACATTCCCAAGTGGTGAGTTTTGCGCCTTGCAAGCGAGGACGGGTTTCGTCGGCAAATAAACGCTCTAAACGTCCTTCCCTCCAAGCAGAACGCACCACACCCAAGGCTGTACCATAACCAGCAGTAGCTAGCGCCCCAGCGTTGCAGTGAGTAAGCAGCGTCAGCTTTTCTGGGGTAGACGGTAAAACTGCTAAACCATTGTCGCCGATCGCCTGACAGGTTTGCAAATCTTCAGCGTTGATTGCTTGGGCTGTTTGAAAAAGGGTTTGCTTGATGTCTTCTACTGTTCCCAGCGTTTCGTAGGCGGTTTTGATCATCCGGCTAATTGCCCAAAATAAATTTACTGCCGTTGGACGAGTAGAACGCAACAACTGGGCTACTTTATCTAAGTGTTGCAAAAATTCGTGGCGATCGCTTGTTTCTATTTCCCTTGCACCAAGATACATTCCATAAGCGGCAGCCACACCAATTGCAGGCGCACCTCGCACAATCATGGTTTTAATCGCCCGCGCCATATCTTCACTGCGGTGAATTTCCACAAATGTATATTCATTTGGTAAGCGCGTTTGATCGATTAGTGACACCGAGTCATTGTGCCAAATAACTGGATAAACCTGGTTTGTAGAAAGTGTCATAGAAAAAGGGTAGTTAGGAGATGGGCAATATTTTTTACTTTAATGCACGCTGATGATTTCATTTGAAAAACCAAAATTCAATTAACTTAGGACTTACGCAAAAAACCTCTCTAACCCTTATTCCTCTGTGTTCTCTGCGTTCTCCGTGGTTTGATTTTGCGTGACCTGTGCGTAAGTCCTATAAATATTTCTACCTTTTTCACTACTGCTAATAATAAGCTTATACTTGTTGATCTTTCTTATCTTTAGAAGCGTCTGACGCAATCTGCTTGAGTTGTACCTTCAGTCCGTTTTCCGGGCGTAAGGTAATTGAAGGCTGTGGCACAATTGGGTATCCTGGCACTAAATCTATTTGGAAGCTTTGAGCGATAGTCGCCAATAACAAAGCCGCTTCCATCTGAGCAAAACCTTTACCAATACAAATCCTTGGCCCATCTCCAAAGGGAAAATATACTCCTTTAGGTAGGTGCTTTTCAAACTCCTGTGTCCATCTTTCTGGTTGAAAAGCTTCAGGCTTCTCAAAATACTTGGGATGACGGTGCATTACCCATTGGCTAATCATGATTGCCATGCCTTGGGGAATTTCGTAATCACCAATTTGGGTATCTACTGCTGCTTCCCGCCCCATGAGAGGTACTGGAGGATATAACCGCATCGATTCTTTGATAACTTGCTGTGTATAAACTAACTGCCCAAGGTCTTTAAGTGTTGGTAATTTTCCTTGCAGAACTTGATTTAGCTCTAATTCTAATTTTTCACGCACTTCGGGATTTTGTGCCAAGAGCAACCACGTCCAGGATAAAGTATTTGCAGTAGTTTCATGCCCTGCCAACATTAAGGTAGCAACTTCATCCCGCAGCAGTTTATCATCCATTTGTTGAAGAGTTTGTTCGTCTTTCGCTTCCATTAGCATTGTCAACAAATCATTGGTTTTTTCCCTACTATTGCGACGCTGTTGAATCAATTTATAAATAGCTTCATCCATTTGGGCAATAGCATCACGATAACGGATGTTTTCAGGTCTTGGAAACCACTCCCACACCAGAAAATTCTGCCGCCGCTTACTTTCAAACCACTGCATTGCCACATCTAGCGCATTGGCAACAACTTTTGCTTCTCCTGCTTCTACATCACTGCTAAATATGCATTTCATAACTATTTGCAGCGTCAGATGCATCATATCTTCATGAACATCATGAGTTTCACCATCGTGCCAAGTTTGAAGCATTTGGTGGGTGTACTCTACCATTATTTGGCTATATACATTAATCCGTTTTTGGTGAAATACTGGTTGGGCAAGCCGACGTTGCCAAAACCAAGATTCTCCTTCTGCGCTTAACAACCCTTCTCCTAGTAAGGTTTTTAAGGCACGTAAGCCTCGGCTTTTAATAAAATCGTTGCGATTTTTGAGAACTTCTTCTATGTATTCAGGATTAGTTACTAAACAACTAGGTGTTAACCCTAACTGTAAGGGAACAATATCACCATAGTCACGACAACGGGTCAGAAATCCTAATGGGTCTTGTCCAAGTTCAAATAAATGTCCAACTATTGAGTTAACGGAAGGTGCTGGTAACTCGAATACATCAGTAGCCATAGCACAAAACCTCTAGGATGGTGTATATTCAATAACATTAATTCAACGTTAATCTTGAATTCGTCCTCCAATAGAGGGATTAAACCAATTCGCAATTCGCAATTCGCAATTCGCAATTCGCAATTCGCAATTCGCAATTCGCAATTACGTTTTGTGACGGAGATTTAGACCCCGACACAAAACGTTCTGCCACCAGAATTTGAGGTTATTTTCATAAAACTATTCTGACTTAGAATTAACTAGACCACAGCAGATACTTGCCGTTTAAAGAAAGCTTGCAACACTCTCTCTGCTATTTGATGACTAGTTAAACCGAGTTCTGTCTTAGATTCATTGGGTTCAGCATGATCTACTAACACATCTGGAACACCGAAGCACTTGACAGGAACGAGAATATCTGCATCTAATAAAGCTTTAGCGATCGCACATTTATTTATTTCCGATAAATCGCCGTAATTTCTCTTCAGTTGACAAAGGCGATCGCTATCATAGAATCTTCTTTTACTTAGTTAAGCTGTTACGCATTTAATTAGTATAATTCTCACAATTCAGGTCATCTGGAAAAACCAACGCGAAACCTAACTCCCTAGCCCCTCTCCGCTTTGGAGAGGGGTTGGGGGAGAGGTTGCTTCCAAAATTACTGAATTGGTACTTTAGGCAATCAAACTAAAATTGCTACTACTCAGAGTAATATCAGGATTTCCTAAACGGGCAAACTCAAACACACCTCCTGTACCCAGAACATTGCCATCCTGGTTATAGAATAGGCTGCCAGTACTTTGGCTAAAGACAATACGCGCATTATTAGCGTTGACGAATTGATCGTCACTGACAACTGCAAAGTTAGTTAAAGCCTGTCCAGCAGTATTAGTAACAGCATTAAAGGTGGTTTTACTCAGCACAATCTGGTCTTCTCCCGCTTCAAACTCGGTGATGTAATCAACACCTAAGCTTGTGTTAAAAACTCCACTACTTTGGAACAGATATTTATCATTACCAACTCCACCAGTCAGAATATCATCACCCAGTCCTCCCCAGAGTTGGTCATTACCGATTCCACCTGTGAGAATATCATTACCATTACCTCCCTGAAGGGTGTCATTTCCCCCTAACCCTTGCAGTTGGTCATTTCCGTCACCGCCAACCAGAGTGTTATTCAAGCTATTACCAGTGAGACGGTCATTGCCTGTGCCACCCGTTGCATTTTCAATCACGTTGTTGGCAGAGAGAATGAGTTTAAGATTGCTATTAACCGTTTGTGAGGTAATTACACCCAGATTTACGTTTACGGGAACTGTAGTACCGCTAAAGTCAATAGTATCAGTGCCACCTGTTGTAATTTCTGTAATTGTTTTGGTTCCCAAGGCAGTATTAGCTAGGAAAGAATAGGTATTATTCCCCGCACTACTGGGTGATGAAGAATCGTCATTAGTAATGGTTCCGGTGACGGCTGTTGTAGTGCCGATGGCGTAACCAGTACCTCGCGGATTTCTCACAAAATCTGAAAAAATGGGATCAAAAACTGCGACAATGTAT